>JAZOSP010000086.1:0-1290 GCA_045657165.1 Eubacteriales bacterium | reverse complement strand
GTTGCTATCTGATGATAAAATCCATAATATGATTGAACTATTCACATTTTTGTGGTATAATGTATCTACAAGCCTCGGCTTGAATATTTTTATCGGAGTGTGCTCCTTGAACAACATGAACAATTTGACAATACGTTTAGAGACCGAAAGAGACTACAGAGCAGTTGAAGAGCTTACCCGTGAGGCATTTTGGAACGTCTACAAGCCGGGCGCAGACGAGCATTATTACGTGCATATGATGCGGAATCATCCCGACTTCATCCCCGAGCTTGCGTTCGTGCTTGGGCTTGACGGCAGAATTATCGGCAACATCATGTACACGAAGGCGTGGCTTGAGGACGAAAACGGTGAGCGCAAGGAGATCCTTTCCTTCGGACCGCTTTGCGTTGCTCCCGAATATCAAAGGCAGAAGCTCGGCAAGATACTGATCGAGCATTCCTTTGAGGTAGCACGCAAGATGGGCTACGATGTAAACATCAATTTCGGCAATCCGGGCAACTACGTAAGCCGTGGATTTGTGAGCTGCAAAAAGAAGAACGTCAGCTTTGTGGTTGACGGTAACTTTCCTACCGCCCTGCTCGTCGCAGAGCTTGTTCCTGGCGCACTTGACGGCAAGAAGTGGATGTATATTCCCTCCACCGCCGCCGACTGCTGTGAGGACACCGCTGCTGTCGAAGCCTTTGACGCGACATTCCCACCGAAAGAAAAGAAGTGGATGCCGAGCCAAGAGGAGTTCTATATCTATAGGCATTCTTCGGTAGTTCGCTGAACGTAAAATGAGCCTCTGAGAAGTCGAGAGATTTCTCAGAGGCTTTTTCTTATCTTTTTTTATAAATCACAAGCTCGGGATTCTCACCGTTTTCTTCGTAGGTACATACGAGAAGGAAGTCCATATTCGCGGCGATTCCAAAGCATCTGCCGCCGAATTCGCTTTCAAGCTGACTGCCGAGGTAGGTTTGCTTATCGTCGAGGAATTTCACTTTTTCTCCGTTTGGGAGTGTGTATTCCATATTGATAAATTCACCCGACAACACGTTCAAATTCTCAACTTTAGGGAGTCCTTCGATATGCAAAAGCGTGTTGAACTCATGGATCAACTGCTGTTTGAATTCTTCGAGCTTTTCTTTTCCGCCTATTTCGGCGTATCTTTTCCAAATATCAAGCGTGTATTCACCGTCGGCATAGCACCATTTGCAGTATTCCTCGTTGAAATTTCCATCGGTTTCACGGCTCGTGGTGCAATCCTCAAGCGGCATTCCACAGCATTGGCACACGAGTTCTCTCGGAGAA
>JAZOSP010000085.1:0-7955 GCA_045657165.1 Eubacteriales bacterium | reverse complement strand
TTGAATGTGTTATGCACGCCGCCAGCGTTAATCCTGAGCCAGGATCAAACTCTCTAAAAAATTGTATAATAAGTAGCCTGAGCTACGTACTATCTTTTTCAGAGCTATTTATCTTAGCTTCTTCTTACTTTTCGAGTTATTTACTCAATGTGTTTGACAAGATTTGCACAAATCTTAAATTCGTGTTTCAAATTTCGTGTTGTTCAATTTTCAATGATCAAGCGCCGCCACTCAAGGTCTCCCTCGCGAGTCGGCTTGTCTATTATACTACACTTTATTTCCCTTGTCAACCCCTTTTTTGAATTTTTTTTGGTTTTTTAAAGTTTTTTGCTCTTTGGCAAGTCTTTACGAAATTAAAGTGCGCTTTTTGTGCAAAATGACGACAGAGCGGTTTGGCGATTGGTTTTGCACCTGTATTTGGCGACATATATTATATAATGTAGAGAATCAAAAAAGCAACGCTAACCGAGCATTAATTCAGTTAGTAAAATACTAATGCCCAAAGCAATTTGTGCTTATCGCCGCAAAAAACAAATTGACATCAACGACACAATTTATTCACAAAAGTATTGATTTAACATAAAATTAATGCTATAATAAAAACACCTAAAATATTTTTAAGGAGTTTTACCATGGATTTTGAAACCATTTTTTCGGAAATGCCCGAGCTTGAGGCACTGCTTGGCAGCTTCACCTTCCTTCCCGCACTGGTGGTTATTATCGCATGCATTGCTCTCGCGTTCTACGGCACAAGACTTTTCAAGGCGTGCATTACACTCGTAGGCACCGTGTTCTTCGGTGAAATAGGAAACACCGTGGTTGCGGGTCTGATTTTCAATGCGCTCGGCGACGCGGCGCTTGAAATACCCTTCAACATTGCAGCAGTTATCGGATTCGTATTCGCGGCTATCGGCTTCCTTCTTTCCTACAAGCTTTACAAGTTCGCGATCTTCCTCTTTGGCGGTGCTATTGGCTACACAATCGGTACTACCGTTGCAGGAATCATTGCAGTAAACAATCCCGATGTAGAGTTCCTCACCTCCGAGATGTTCTTCATTATCGCACCGGTTGTATGCGCAGTTCTCGTTGGTATCATCACTCTCTTCGTATTCAAGTTCCTCTACATATTCGCTACCTCCTTTACAGGCATGTGCACCGCTTCTATGGCAGCTTGCCTTACCGTTTATCCCGATACGGTTGGACTTATCCTGTTCTCAGTTCTGGGTGTGGTTCTCTCCATCGTCGCTATGGTGTACCAATTCAAAAACTCCGAGGATATGTAATCTTTAATTTACAAAACATAGCAAAAAAACCGTCAAGGCTTCAAAGCCTTGACGGTTTTTGTGTGTCAGTTGTATTTTTGAAAATCGCGTGTGCACAACGGCCACCGTGGAGTCGCAGTTTGGAAAACCGCAACGCAGGCAGTTCATCTTTGACATCGGTGAGTACGCTGATTGGCTTTACAGCTTATTGCATGTATTTTCGCAGCTTTTCGATTGCGCTCTTCTCAAGGCGTGAGACCTGTGCCTGAGATATGCCGATTTCGGCAGCTATTTCCATTTGCGTTTTCCCCTTGTAGAAGCGGCGCTCAATAATTCCAAGCTCGCGCTCGCCGAGCTTCCCTAACGCCTCGGAAAGCGAAATATTTTCCACCCACATCTCATCTGATACGCTCTCATCGGCAAGCTTATCAATAACGTAAACGCTGTCCTCGCCGTCGCCGTAAACGCTGTCAAAGAGCGAGATAGGCTCAACTATCGCCTCCATAGCCTCGCCTACGGCGCGCTCGGTAACGCCGAGCCTCTCGGCAATCTCCGCGACGGTTGCCTCTCTTTGCTCGACCCGTGCTATCGTCTCCTTGGTTTGCAGAGCGCGGTAGGCAAGGTCGCGCATGCCGCGGCTTACTCTTACAGCATTATTGTCGCGCTGATAACGGCGAATCTCACCTATAATCATTGGCACGGCATAGGTGGAAAATCTCACGTCCATATCGAGATTGAAGTTATCGATAGCCTTGATAAGCCCAATACAGCCGACCTGAAAGAGGTCGTCTGCCGACTCGCGCTTCGCGTTAAATCGCGAGACGACACTGAGAACGAGCCTCAGGTTACCCATAACCATCTCGCCTCGAGCCTCAATGTCGCCGCCTCGGGCTCTTTCTAAAAGCTCGCGCTTTTTTTCCTCGGTAAGCGTTTTAAGCTTCGACGTATTTATACCGCATATTTCAACCTTGTTTGTTCGCATATAGCACCCCGTGTTATTTTTTCTTTCGAGGTTAGTATTGCCAAATCAGATCGAAATAACCCTGTTTAGTAAATAAAGGTTTACAAAAAACGCAACAAAAAACACAGCAGCGGAACAGGTGTCGCTATTAACAGAGAATTTAATTCTGCGGAGTGGTGGTTTATTTTCGCTTAAGGCCACAAGCAAAGTAACGCAACACGGATAGGTGTTGCGTTACTGCGGGCGTATTAAATTGGGTTGCCCTCCTTATCAAAGAGTGGCAGGGGCGCAAGGCAGGTGATGTCGCGGCGCTCAATAGCGTCGCCCTCGGCGAGAATCGCCATCTTGCCGACGATATTACCGCCCGCCTGCAAAACGAGATTTTCAAGCGAGTGAAGCGAGCCGCCCGTGCTGATAACGTCGTCGACGATAAGCACGCGCTTGCCGCGCATATACTCGGCGTCATAGCCGTCAAGGTAAAGGGTCTGAACCGCACCCGTGGTGATGGATTTGGTTTCACACTTGATTACGTCGCGCATGTAGAGCTTTACCGACTTGCGAGCGAGAGCATAGCGGTTCTTGCCCGACAGGCGGCACATAGCGTGAATAAGCGGTATACCCTTCGACTCGGCGGTAATCATTACGTCGTGCTCGGGGGCAAGCTCGTAGAGCGCCTCAGCGCACCTCTCGGTAAGCTCGACGTCGCCAAAAAGAACGAACGCGGCTATGTAGAGCTCGTCGCTTACGGGGCACAGCGGAAGATCGCGCTCGACTCCCGCAACTTTAATTCTGTACGTCATACAAAGCACCTCTTATGTATATTCTTCGATAGTATTATACACCAAAGAGGAAAAATTTGCAAGAGTATTTGAAAGTTTTTGTAATAGCGCGGCTATATATGACTCTCATTGCTGAAATATGACAACTATACTTTGCACATTCTTTGAAAATCTCGACACGGGGTCGGTTGCTACAGATTATTTGTAAAAATCGTGACGCCCTACCGTGAAGGCGTATTCACGGCTCGTCGGTATCCACGAGGAGCTTGACAGGCGCGGCTCGAGGAAGAAAAGAGCACCGCCCGTCACGTCGTAGCCCTCAAGGCAAATCTTTGCCGCAAGGGTCGAGTTATAGCTCGGAGTGTTATAGATTGTGCCGTTAAGTATCGGGCTGAACTGCACACCCCATTTTCTGTCGAAAATTACGCTGTAGATAGTGTTCGGGTAAAGAGGTGAGCTCACGCGGTTAAGCACGACACCGCCGACGGCAATTTTGCCAAGCAGCGGCTCTCCCGAGCTTTCTGCATGAATTATGCGCGCAAGCCAGAATACCTCGTCGGAGCGATAAAAGCGGCTTGCAGGCGTGATTGGCGAGTAGTTACCCTCGAGTCTGAGATAGCCCGAGCTCCTCGCAACGCTCATACCCGTAGCCTTTGCAAAGACCTCGACCGGCAGGTACATTCTGCCGTCGCTCATAATTACGGTCGGTGATATAGAAAATAGAACTCTGTCGTTAGCGTACGAAACGTAGCAGCCCGAGCCTGCGGTCATATAAAGCCCATTTGCGCTCATCGTGGCAACCTTAGTGCCTGAGTTATAGCTGTACTTTGCGCCGAGCGCCTCTGCCGCGGCTCTGAAGGGTATGTATTCGGTGCTTCCTATCGTAATTCCCTTCACCGCAAGGCTCTTACCTCCAACGGTCACGGTAGGTCGCGAGTACGACCAGACGTTTTTGTTTGTGACGCTCGCGAGCGAAAGATAGCTTCTTGCGCGTGCACCCTCGTAGGCACTCGCAGCGCTTGTCTCGGCAGTGAGGGCGTCAGGTCTGCTCACCGCACCGACCCTGAGCGAGCCTGTGCCGACAGTAAGGAGTGCCGCAAGCGAGAGCGCCACTACTTTGTGTTTTCTGTTATTCATTCATTTCTCCTTTCCTTGAATTCAGGGGTCTCCCCCTCGAAAAGCACAGGGTAATTATACCATAGAAGGCACGCAATGAACAATGACAACAATTTGGGTGTATTACCGAAATATACCGAAAAATGCGCCTTTTTTATATTATTATCATTGTTTTTTCCAATTTTGTATAAATTTAGCGCCCCCGCTATGCGAGGGCGCACAGATTATTTTTCAAGTTCAAAATACGGCTTAAAGGTAACAGGATTTTTACCAAGCGAGGGAATCTCACCGAGTATTACCTTGACAACAGCCACTTGAGTTTCATCGGTGTAGGAAAAGGCGTTGATATACTCCTTGAGATAGGGGAACTCGTATATCTTGTAGGGGCAGCCGAACGAGGTGAATACAACTCTCTTATGCTGGAGAACCTTTGCGTGCCAGAGGAGCATTATGTTGTCCCACGCAACGCGGAGCGAGCCACCGTGGTAATCTCTTGCTGACATTTTGCAGTTTATCAAAATCAGGTCGTGCTTATCGACGTTATCCTTTACGTAGCTATATGAGGGAACAAACTCCTCGGTGACCTCATAGCCGCGCTCCAGAAAGGCGCGTCGCATTGCGGCAAACTCGTCGCCCTTCGCGGGCTCGTGGTAGAAGTTCTCTAACATATGAAGGAGAAGCACCTTCGCGCCCGGCTTTACGTCGGCAGGGATTACGTTATCGAAGTTACGTAGAACCTTAATGCTCTTATCGGCAATCTCCTGAGCGAGCCTTCTGTGCTCGTCACGGTCAACCTCTATCTCGGCGAGCAGCTTCTCCTGATTTTCAAAGAGGCGCGCCTTGTCCTTCATATAAAGCACGCGGCGTACCGCGTCCTTGATACGCTCCATAGGAATCTCGCCCGACTTGACTGCCTCAAGGACGTAGCAATAATCCTCGTAGCTCGGGAAGAGATACATATCACCGCCCGCCTTGAAGAACTCGATGGCCATTCTGTCAAGAGGCAGTCTTGCGGCAACGCCTATCATACTCATAGCATCAGAAACTATACAGCCCTTGAAATTAAGCTTGCCCTTTAAGAGGTCGGTCATAACTGCACGGCTAAGCACCGCAGGCTTTTCACCAAAGATGGGGTCACGCTCCTCGTCAAACGCGGGCAGGCAGGAGTGTCCGACCATAATTGAGGCGGTGCCCGCCTTGATGAACGCCTTGTAGACCTTACCGAAGGTCCTATACCACTTTGCGCGCGAGAAATCGTTTACGGTTGTAACGAAGTGCGAATTTCTGTCGTCCGTGCCCTGACCCGGGAAATGCTTGCAGGCGGTGACCATATAGCCGTTCTTCGTCATACCGCGCATAAACGCACCGCCAATGCTTATAACTCTGTCGGGGTCGTCGGATATCGAGCGAATGTTAGACTCGGGATTGTCAGGATTGACGTTAAGGTCAACTATTGGGCCGAAGTTATAGTTTATGCCGTATGAGCGGCAAATTTTTGCCGTCATCTCGCCCGCACGTTCTATAAGCTCGGGGTCATTGCAGGCGCCCCACGCCATAGAGCAAGGGAAGCACGGCTCGCCCATAACTCCGTTGCCTGCTCCGTGCTCAATATCACTTGCGACAACAAGAGGGAGGTCGACCACCGAGTTTGCGCGGTCTATAAGGTGTTTCGTTTCCTCGGGGCTTCTGTCTATTATGAAAAGACCGCCGACGTGCATTTTACGAAAATTCTCAAATACCGCGTCCTCGTCCATAATCTTGCCGGGGAAGCAGACGCACATCGTCTGACCGACAAGTTCCTCGAGCGTCATCGCGTCAATCATTTTTTCAAAATTCTTCTTATACACCGTATTCTACCTCGCTTGTTTACAAAATAGGTGACGAAGCGAGTAGCCCGTCACCTATATTATACATGCGAGAATATGCGAAAATCAAGAAGATTTTTATTATCTTTTTGAACTATATTGACTTTTTATCTCCCGAAAGAAGCTCGCGCTCAACAAGAGCAACGGTAATACCCGTGTTAAGCTCAAAGGCGTCGGGGGGATAGGAGCGCAAGACGCTACCCGTGTAATATTTTTTGCGAAATTTCTCTATTGCCTCGTCGTGCGTGCCGCCGCCGGCAAGGGTGTCGCGTATTTCCTCAACCGCCTCTGTAAGCGCTGAGGCAGCATTATCAAGATAATAGGCTGTTTCCTCGCGGTCGAGGAGCCCCACGTGAGGTATCACAATATTCTCTATGTCGAGTGAACGCGCACGCTCTATCGAATCAAGAGACATCGCGTATCCGACAAGGGGTGATGGCAAAATGACGCGCTCGTCGCTGTAGAGCCCGAGCGTTTCGGGCGCGAGAAGTAGCCTTTCCGACTCGAGGTAATAGCCCACAGAGCACTTAGTGTGCCCGGGGAGAGCTATAACACGAAATTCCATATCACCCGCACGCACTGTATCTCCGTCACACACTTTTATATCGACCTTGAGGGCTGACGTGCGGTCCTCGTATTCTCCGATTCCCTCTCTCACCGCAAGTGCCGTGTCGAGCTTTCTCATAAGCTCTCTTGCCGTGGGCTTATCAAAGATTTTCGCCGCGTACTCCGAGGCAACGACACGAGCCTCGGGGTAATCCTCGAGAACGTACGCCGCACCGAGCGCGTGGTCGTAGTGAGAATGGGAGAGGAATATATAGTCAAGGGGGCGTGTGCCGAGAGCTGCCCTTATTTTCTCAGCCATAGCTCTGCCTGTGAAGCCAAATCCCGAGTCGAAAAGTATAGACGTTTCTCCATCGTCGACAAGAAAACCGCTGTCTGCCGCATGTACTCTGACGTCAGTGACCTTAATACCCTTCATTTCTTACGTCCTTTCATAGATAAAAGAGGCTGTTTCAAGAAATGAAACAGCCTCTGGGAATAGGTTTAATTACTTGGTCTCCTCGGTAGCCTCAACCTTTACGGGTGTGAGCTTAACGATTGCAACCTCGGCACCGTCGCCGCGGCGAGGGCCCATTTTATAAACCTGAGTATAACCGCCGTTTACACCTGCGTATGCGGGTGCAATAACGGTGAAGAGCTTCTTTGCTACGTCTTCCTTGGTGATGTAAGCAAGCGCTGCGCGGTAAGCTGCGAGGTCACCCTTCTTACCGAGGGTAATCATCTCGTCAACCTTTGCGGAAACCTCCTGCGCTCTGGTGTAGGTGGTTTCAATCTTGCCGTTTTCAAGGAGCAGAGTAACCATGCCTCTGAGCATAGCCTTACGCTGTGCAGTAGTTCTGCCAAGCTTTCTCATTCTTTTGTCCTCCTAAACTTATTCTTCGTCTTTCTTCAGGGCGAGGCCTAAAGAATTCAGCTTCTGGATAACTTCCTCGAGGGATTTACGGCCAAGGTTACGAACCTTAATCATATCCTCCTCGGTGCGGTTAATAAGATCCTCGACGGTATCAATGCCCGCGCGCTTCAAGCAGTTGAAGCTACGAACGGACAGGTCAAGTTCCTCAATGGTCATCTCGAGTACTTTTTCCTTCTTTACTTCTGCTCTCTCAACCATGATATCCTCGCCATTTCTTGCGACGTCGGACATATCGATGAAGAGCCTGAGGTGCTCGTTGAGAACCTTGTCTGCGAGGGAAACCGCTTCCTTCGCCCCGATGGTACCGTTGGTGATAACCTTAATCGTGAGCTTGTCGTAGTCGGTAATATTGCCTACACGGGTATTTTCCACGTTGTATTCAACCTTGTATACAGGGGTGAATATGGAATCGACGAAAATAAGACCGATAGGAGCGCCTACGTTTGCGCCTGCATTTGCAAGGTAGTTCTGCTTGTTGAGGTCGGAGGGAACGTA
>JAZOSP010000084.1:0-1282 GCA_045657165.1 Eubacteriales bacterium | reverse complement strand
CATGATCATCGTACTCGTAGTAAAGCAGTAGCCCCACTCTCGTCTGTGTCCACGCATCCGTCCGTGCGGAACGCTCGAACCACTCTCGCGCTTCCTCGCGCCTGCCCTCGTCATAAAGCATTTTGCCGTAGGTATATTCCGCTTGAAAGCTACCGTGAGAGGCGGCTCTTTCGAAATATATCTTGGCTTCTTCGGGCGACTTATCCATCAGATACTTGGCGTATTCATACTCGGCGTAGCCAAACTTTTTGTCCACAGCCATACGGAGATAGCGGAGCTTATCACTCGGCTTTTCGGTAAACTTACCGTCGCGATAGGCTTTGTAGACGAGGTAGGAGGCGACCTCAATGCCTCGGTCAGCCGCCATTCGAAGCCACCACTCAGCTTCGTCCATCTCGTCCGTCTTTTCAAGATAATATCTGCCGAGGCGGTAGAACAGCATGGGATCATTACGGAATTCCGCGTGGTAAGAGAGATAATCAAAATCATTTTTTCTCTCCTTTAGCTCGGCGTAATCGTAATCAATTTCTCGGTCGGGCTGTGCCGACGGAGATGAAATCTCCGCGGCACTTTTGACGACGGCGTTGCGAACCGATTTGAATTCCTCGTTGTCCTCGATGGGAATCTTGTCGGGAATCTCATCGGTATAGGTACGAACGATCTCGCATTTGTATCGATACCAAGCGTCATACAGCTCCGAGATCTGCTCGTCAGCGCCGAGCAATTTTACGACGTCTTTGACCAAAGCCTTGGTATTTTTATCGAGATATCCGTAGACCTTTTTGCCCTTATGCCTCTGAAGTTTTTCGGAAAGCATCTCCATTTTTGCAAGAAGTTCGAGCGAGAAGGCGTGGTTGCCGCCGTTGATCTGAGCGCAAAGTTCTGCGATTCTCTGACGGCAACGCTCCTTGATATCCTCTCTTGCATCGGTCTGCTTTTTATACTTTTTATAAATTTGGATATGCTCTTGGCGAAAGATATCCGAGGCGAGTGTCTTCTTGATGTTGTGGATGCCCTCGCGAGAAAGATACGGCTCTTGCGGTCGGGACGACCATACCATTATGTGGACGTGAGGGTTGGTTTCCTTGTTGTGATAGGCGGCAACCCAGCGCAGATTTGATGGCGTGATGCCCATCTCTTTTGCAATAATATTTCGTCGGGAACGTAAAAGATTTACCCATTGTTCAGCTGAATTGTAGCCAACTCTCTCGGCATCCTCGCGCTTGAGTGAGATAATAAATCCCCATACGTTTCCGGGATGATTGTCGATCTCCTCGCTGAT
>JAZOSP010000083.1:0-18143 GCA_045657165.1 Eubacteriales bacterium | reverse complement strand
GACGCAGACCTACAGCAACGCCCCGAGGTGGTGCTCGAAATGCTCGAGGTAATGAAGAGTGACCCTGATATTGACTGCGTTACGGCGTATCAAAAAAAGCGCCGCGAGAGCAAAATTCTCGGCGCTGTGAAGTCTCTTTTTTACAAGTTTATCAACAAAATTTCCGACGTTGATTTCGTAAACGGTGCGTCAGATTTCCGCCTTATGAAGCGAAGAATGGTTGACGCCATTCTCTCGATTACCGAATATCACCGTTTCTCAAAGGGTATTTTCAGCTACGTCGGCTTTAACACAAAATATATTCCCTACGAGGTTGCCGCGCGCGAGTCGGGTAGGTCTAAGTGGTCGGTAGGAAAGCTCTTTAAGTACGCCTTAGAGGGCATTTTCGCCTTCTCAACAGCGCCTCTTAAAATCTCTACCGCCGTGGGCTTTCTCTCAGCGGCGGGCTCTATCGGATACCTCGTAGCGGTCCTCGTGCAGAAGCTCGCCTTCGGCATTGACGTGCCGGGCTACGCGACGATAGTCGTTCTCCTTCTTCTTCTCGGCGGCATACAGCTCGTGTGTCTTGGAATGGTCGGCGAGTATATTGCGAGAATGTACGTCCAGACGAAAAACCGCCCCATCTATATCGAAAAGGAGCACCTCGATACGAAAAAATGAAAGAGATTAAGGCGCTTTGGGGAAAGCACAAAGAAATACTGCTCTATTTAATTTTCGGCGTGCTCACGACACTCGTAAATTTCGTCTCCTTCTGGCTTATGGAGCTTCTTATAGGTGAAGAGCTTTACCTTGCGAGCAATGCCGTCGCGTGGGTGCTTGCAGTAGTATTTGCCTACGTGACAAACAAGCTTTTCGTTTTCGAGTCAAAAAGCTGGTCGCGCGCAGCACTCGCCGCGGAAATCCCCGAATTTCTCGGTGCAAGAATATTCAGCTTTCTTCTCGAGGAGGGCGGAATGTGGCTGCTCGTCGATATCCTTGGCTTCAGGAGCTTCTCATTTGCTCTCGCAGGAATTACCGCCACGGGAACCTTGATTGCAAAGGCAATTCTCGCCGTCGTAGTTGTAATACTCAACTACTTTTTCAGCAAATTCATAATATTCAAAAGGCGAAATTCTTAACACGGGTACACCCAAAAAAGATAAAGAACTCCAAGTGCGGCTTGGAGTTCTTTTTTAGATTAAGCTTATGCCCTGAACTGATATTCATACAGCTTTTTGTACTCGCCGCCCTTTGCGAGCAGCTCCTCGTGAGTTCCCTGCTCGACGACTCCCGTCCTGTCAAGGACCACTATCTCGTCGGCGTTTTTCACAGTTGAGAGCCTATGGGCAACCACGATAACCGTTCTGCCGCGCGAGAGCTCCTCAAGCGCCGCCTGTATCTGCATTTCGGTAGCGTTATCGAGCGCGCTTGTCGCCTCGTCAAGGATTAAAAGCTTCGGGTTCTTGAGAAAGACGCGCGCTATCGCAATCCTCTGACGCTGACCGCCCGAAAGCTTCACGCCTCGCTCACCAACCTCGGTGTTATAGCCGTCGGGAAGCGTCATTATATAATCGTGAATGTTTGCGGATTTCGCAGCACGGGTCACCTCTTCGTCACTCGCGTCGGGGCGCGCGTATGCGATATTTTCACGCACGGTTCCGTCAAACAGAAAAACGTTTTGCGACACCATACCGATAGAGGAGCGCAGGCTCGCAAGGGTGAGGTCGGCAATATCGTGACCGTCGAGGGTGATTCTGCCCTCACTGACCCTGTAAAAGCGCGGTATGAGATTACAAAGCGTGGTCTTTCCGCCGCCCGACGGGCCGACGAGCGCAAGCGTTTTGCCTGCCTCGACCCGCAAATTGAGATTTGAAATTACCTCTCGACCGCCCTCGTCGCCGTAGCCGAATGACACGTTATCAAATACTATCTCTCCGCGCACGTCGGAAAGCTCCACCCTACCCGTGTCAATTTCCTCGGGCGCGTCCATAATTTCCACAAAGCGCGAAAAGCCGCTCATTCCCTCGGTAAGCTGCTGGAAGAGCGCAACGAAGCGCTGTATGGGGTTTAAGAACATTGATATATAAAGAATGAACGCCGTAAACTCGGAGGCGGAAATGTCACCGTTATAAAGGAAAACACCTCCGACGAATATTATAACGAGGTAAAGAAGGTCGGAGAGGAACTGCATAACCGAATCGAAGGTGCCAAGTGAGCGCATAGCCTGGGTGCGGTACTTTGCGAAAAGGGCATTTGACAGGCTGAATCTGTGAAGCTCGTAGGTCTCGGCAACGTGCGCCTTGGTCTCTCTGACTCCGGTCACGGAATTTTCAAGCGTTGAATTTATCTCTGCCATCTGCCGCCTTGAGCTTTTCATCGCGCGCGACATGCTTCTGCGCGAGAGTACCGTAAAGAGAACGATAAAGGGCACGATGGCAAACATAATAAGCGTCAGGGTAAGGTTGATGCTCGAAAGCACGATAAACGAGCCAACGAACATAAGCACGGCAAGAAAGACGTTCTCGGGGCCGTGATGTGCAAGCTCCGACACGTCAAAGAGGTCGCTCGTAAGTCTTGAGAGCAAATCTCCCGTCTTGTGCCCGTCAAAGTAGGAAAAGGAGAGTCTTTCGTACTTTGCGAAAAGGTCGCGCCTCATATCTCTTTGCATACGAACGCCCACGACGTGGCCGTAATATCCCATTATATAAAGCCCAATTGCCTTAATAATGTAAACCAAAAGTAGCAAAACGGCGCTTATTGCAAGCGAATCAAGCGTTCCGTTACCCGTTTCAAATCCCGCAATTATATTGCGTGCTATGCTCGGGTAAAAGAGATTGCACACCGCCACAGCCACCGCCGAGAGCATGTCAAGAATGAATAGCGGCAGGTGTGGCCTGTAATAGCTTATAAATCTTTTAATCATCTGCTGTAGATACCTTATATCCGTATTTATAGAGTAGCGAACGGCGCTCCTCGGCGGTACAACCTGCGGGGAGCTTTTTTTCTATGAGCCGCCTTGCGTTATCTGCGAGTGAAACTTCCCCCTCATCAATAAGGCGGTAAAGCACCTCTCTCACACGCGAGGGCGAGTAGCCCTTAGCCGCGAGCTTCGGCACTATCTTCATAGGTCCTCTGAGGCTCTCGTTCGCCTCTGAAAGCACGAGCCTTGTAAGCTGTCTTCCCTCGTCAACGTAGCCGAGTCTGACCATCTCCCGCGCTACCTCCTCTGAGAGCTCGCGCGCGTAGCCCGCACGGCGTAGCTTTAATACCAAGGCGCGCTCCGATGTGTCTGAGATAGAAAGAAGCGAAAGTGCCTTTTTCGTCGCACGGTACTCGCGATCGGAGGCTAAAATTTCGCTTAGCGCCTCGTCTGAAATCTCGTCTCCCACGGCAAGCGAGAGTCTAAAGCATAAGCTCTCAGCGACGCTGTACCGATTTACCTCACCGTCATCACTCACGCCAAGCATTACTCTGTGCTTATCGCGGCTATTCCTTCTGTAAGATAGTTTTCTCATACCTTAATACCGACAGGGATAGGGCAAACGCCCTATCCCGCATTTTTATATTTCCTCGTCGAAGTCCTTGATTTCGAAGTCGTCGTCATCAAGCACGGCGTCCTCTGCTCCGTCGCCTCGCGCCATCTTCTCGCGCACGAGAACCTCGAGCTTCGCCATGAGCTCCTTATCCGACTCGATAAATCTGCGAACGTTGTCCTTGCCCTGTCCGAGCCTGTCGCCGTCGTAGTAGAACCACGCGCCGCTTTTCTCGATAATCTCAAGCTGAATTGCCATATCGATAATCTCCGAAGACTTGGAAATTCCCGAGCCGTAGAGAATATCGAACTCCGCAGTCTTGAAGGGGGGTGCAACCTTGTTTTTAACAACCTTGCACCTCGTGTGCGAGCCGTAAACCTCAGAGCCGTTCTTCAAGGACTCAACGCGGCGCACGTCGATACGCACAGAGGCGTAGAACTTAAGAGCCTTACCGCCCGTCGTAACCTCAGGGTTGCCGTACATTACGCCAACCTTCTCGCGGAGCTGGTTTGTGAAGATGACTATGCAGTTCGACTTCGCGATAGCGCCCGAGAGCTTTCTCATAGCCTGCGACATAAGGCGCGCCTGCACACCCACGTGCGAGGCACCCATATCGCCCTCAATCTCCTGTCTCGGAACGAGGGCTGCAACCGAGTCTATAACTATTATGTCAATAACGCCCGAATTTACAAGCTCCTCGGCAATCTCAAGCGCCTGCTCACCGCAGTCGGGCTGAGAAACGATGAGGTTGTTGACGTCAACTCCTAGCTTCTTTGCGTAAACCGGGTCAAGCGCGTGCTCCGCGTCGATAAACGCAGCCTCGCCGCCCTGCTTCTGAACCTCGGCTATTACGTGAAGCGCGATAGTAGTCTTACCCGATGACTCGGGGCCGTAAATCTCGGTAATTCTTCCGCGCGGAATACCGCCGATTCCGAGTGCGAAATCAAGTGCGAGCGAGCCTGTCGAAACGGCAGAAACGTTCATCGACGTATTCTCTCCAAGCCTCATAATAGAGCCCTTGCCGCAGTCGCGCTCAATGCGCGCCATCACGGTTTCGAGCACCGCCTTCTTATCCTGAACCGCGCCGACCTCTTTATCCTTGTCGGCTGTCTTTTTTGCCTTTGCTGCCATTTCGGTAGCCTCCTTTATGTTTGTTGTGTCTTTATTGTATCAGAGTCACTGTACGATAAACAGGACTCGTATTGATTAACCTAAAAAAGCTTGACAGCGCCGAGAGGACGCACGTCGAGCGCCGAGGTAGCGCCCTCACCGAACACCCCGTCCATAAGGGCGGTATAGTCTGCGAGCCTATCCGTCGGAACGAACGCTAAGATAGTCCCCGCAAAGCCGCCACCCTGAACTCTGTACGCACCCGAGCCCGCGAGAAAGCCATCGGTCAGAGCAAGCGCAAGCGATAACCCCTGCTCACAGGGACACTTAGGCGCGTAGATATTCTGCAGATACTTGTAGGACGAGTCTCCCGATTCGCAGACGAGCCTAAGAAATCGCGACACGTCCCCATTGGAGAGCGCCGCGCGAGCCGCCTCCGCACGCAAATCCTCTCTTATAAAATGAATAGCGCGCAGGATAGCCCTATCGCCAAGCTTCGAGCGAAGGGTCGGCATATTATCGTAAATGTCACGCTCGGTCACACCGCGGAGCACTCCGTGCCCGAGTGCTGCCGCAACAGCACGCATTTCGTTAGGTATTGCGGCGTACTCGTCGTTTAAGTCGGCGTGGCTGCCTCGCGTGTTTATAACGCAAAGTGCGTAGCCCGCCTCGCGAAGCGATAGCCTTATCGGCTCAACTTTTGCCGCACTTTGGCTCTCAAAATCTATAAACACAAATCCGCCCACGGCGCACGCCATCTGGTCCATAAGCCCCGAGGGCTTGCCGAAATACTCGTTCTCAGCGTACTGTGCCACGTATGCAAGCTCCTCGGCGGGAATTGTTCCATCGGCATAGAGATGATTCAGTATATTTCCGACCGACACCTCGAACGCCGCCGACGAGGAAAGACCGCTGCCCTTAAGCACAAGAGAGCTCGTATAAGCGTCAAAACCGCCGCACGGGTAGCCCTTTTCGATAAATTTCGCGACAGTGCCCGCGATAAGCGCACGCGAGCTGAAGCGCTCGAAGCTCTCGGGCGAGCCCGCCTCGGAGAGCGAGAGCGTGTCCTCGGGGTATCCCTCCGACTTAAGTCTTATTATTCCGTCATCACGCACAGCCGCAACCGTAATGACGTCGCGCGTGATAGCGCCCGCAATCACCCTGCCTGCGTTGTGGTCGGTATGATTGCCTATTATCTCACATCTGCCCGGTACGGAGAGAAGCACGACGTCACGCTCCTCACCGTAAAGTAGAGCGAAGGCGTCAAGCGCCGATGTAAAGCGCTCGCCTGCAGCCGCCGTATCGGGATAGAGGGCGGCGTATTTTTCGAGTGCGCCCTCGGATATTTTTCTTTTTAATTCGTTTATCTTCATCTCGTAGCCCCACAGTTTTTTAAGACGAGAACCTCTCCCGTCTTAACGGTTATTATAACCGATTTTTGCAAGAAGCTCACGCGAGAGTCGGGTTGCCTCGGAGAAAAGCTCCTCTTTGGACTTCATCCCTCCCCCCTCGCGGTCGACAAAAAGTCGCAAGGAGGACTCGTTATGACGAAACCACGTCAGCTGCCGCTTCGCATATCTGCGGCTCGACTGCTTGATTTTCTCCTTGGCTGACTCGAGCGAGTCCTCACCGCGAAGGCAGGAGATAAGCTCCTTATAGCCTATTGCCTGCGCGGCGGTCGTGTCGGAGTCGAAAAGCCCCGACTCAAGAAGCCCTCTCGCCTCGCAAAGCAGCCCCTCGTCAAGCATTTTCTCTACACGGGTATCTACTCGCGAGTATAAGGTCTCCCTGTTATGAAAGTCAAGAGTAATCATACCGAGCGAAATATCCACAGCCGTATTTTGCGACAGACGGTCAAAATAAGACTTTGGCTTGCCCGTGCGCTCGTATATCTCTAGCGCGCGTATGACCCTTTTAATATTGTTCTCGTGTATTTTTTCGGCTGACTCGGGGTCTACCCCAAGGAGCCTCTCCCAGAGTGCGTGAGCGCCCTCGCGCTCGGCAAATGCGAGCATTTTTTCCCTGTACTCGCGCTCGCCCTCGGGTACACCTAACGAAACACCGCGCGTCAAGGTGTCAATATAAAGCCCCGTGCCGCCAACGAAAAGGGGCAGCCGCCCCCTCGAGGTAATATCACGGGCACACTCCATAGCGTCGCGCCTGTACGCCTCGGCGCTGTAAGGCTCTTTCGGAGAAATTATATCAATGAGGTGATGAGGCACAGCTGCCTGCTCCTCGAGCGTTGCCTTTGCCGTGCCGATATCCATACCTTTATATATCTGCATTGAGTCTGCCGAAATTATCTCGCAGCCAAGCTCGCGTGCGAGAGCTATCGAAAGCGCGGTCTTACCCGAAGCGGTAGGACCTGTAAGTGCCAATGCGTGTATCATTTTTCCCCCGTAACACGCGATATCCACGCGTAAATATCAGAGAAAACCTCGTCGGAATTTAACTCATTGAAAAGCTCGTGGCGCGCGCCCTCGTAGCCCTTGTAGGTAAGCTCCTTGACACCTGCACAAAGCAGCCCCTCATAAACCTCTCGGCTGCCCTTGCCAAAGCCGCCGACAGGGTCGTCGTCGCCGCTCATAACGAGCGTAGGCAGCTGCTTGGGATAGGACTCAAACCACTCTCGCCTGTTGCAAAGGGTGAGCATTTCAAAAAGGTCTGCATAGCCCGCAAGCGTAAAGGTGAACGCAGTTCTCGGGTCGCTGTCGCGGTCAGAAACGCGCGCGACGTCGCGCGTGAGCCAGCCAAACTTGCCGTCGGTTTTCATGAAAGCCTTTTCGTACGCGCCCTCGGCAAGCGACTTGATAAAGGGCGAGCGGTATCTCTCTCCGCGAATATGGCGCAACAGCCACACGAGCGCCCTGCCGGGCGCGAGAAGCGGATTTTTACCCGCCGTGCCGTGTATAACGTGTGCCGAGACGCTACCGGGGTATTTTGCCGCGTATAGCCTCGATATAAACGAGCCCATGCTGTGCCCGAAAAGAACGACGGGCACATCGATAAGTGCCTTGTAAAGCAGCTCGCGTGCCTTATGCAAATCGTCTACGAGCAGCTCCCTGCCGCCGCGGCTTCCAAAGAAGCCGAAGTCCTCGGGACTCTTAGCGGTTGCGCCGTGACCGAGGTGATCAAAGCCGCAAAAGGCGCACCCGTGCGACGTAAGATAGTCGCAAAGCGTGCCGTATCGCCCCACGTGGTCAATCATTCCGTGAGACAAAAGCACGGCACATCGCACCTCGCCCTCGGGCAGATACAGAATGCCTCTTACGGTATTTTTGCCGTCAGAGGACAAAAACTCCATTTTTTTCTCGGTGTAGGACATACGGGAGCCCTCCTAAAATCAGTATTCCGAGGAAAGAAGTGCCTCTACCTCCTCGGCAGTAGGTATCGAGGATGAAGCACCTCGCCTTGTGACTGTTATCGCTGCCGCGGCGTTTGCGTATCTGATAGCCGCGTCAATATCGCCGCACCTTGCGTACTCAAGCGCGAGCGCCGCCGTGAAGGTGTCGCCCGCAGCCGTCGTATCAACAACCTTGCCTACGCGACGTGCGGGATAGGTATTATATCTTTTACCGTCGTAGAGGAACGCGCCGCGCTCGCCCTGCTTAATGACGATGTATTTACACTTGACTCGCTTGTAAAGGGCAAGAGAGGCACGAAGCGAGGACTCAATGCCCGTCGGCAAAATGCCCGTATACTCAAGCGTTTCGGTCTCGTTCGGCGAGAACACCTCAAGCGGCGGCAAAAGCTCAAGCGGGTGATTTTTGTCAGCTGGAGCTGCGTCAAGAAAGACGGGAATCCCGCGCTCCGCGGCAATTTTTGCCGCAAGGAGAGTCGTCGCGAACGGCACCTCGAAGCCAAGATACACCGCGTCGGGCTCAGTATCAAACGCCTCGCGCACGGCTTCCTCGGTAATATGTGCGTTAGCTCCGGGGTAAACCACTATACGGTTTTGCCCGTCAGCCTCCTTTATAACCACGGCAAGCCCCGTCGCGTGCTCGGAGTCTGCCTTTATATGACTCGTATCTATGCCCTCGCCCTTGTAGTAGCCGAAAAGCCTCTGCCCGTGCGAGTCGGCGCCGAGCTTGGCGCACAGAATACAGTGACCGCCAAGACGCGCTACCGCAACCGCGGCGTTTGCGCCCTTTCCTCCGGGGTTGTAAAGCACACCGCCCCCGTCGATAAGCGTCTCTCCCTCCCTGGGGAGTCTTTCAAGGCTCATCGAAAGGTCCATATTTGCGCTTCCGACGAGCAAAATTTTCTTAAGCTCCGACATGTTAGTCTCTCCCAAAAAATTAATCCTCAAGCACCGAGAGCTTGAATATTCCAGAGCCCGGCACAATCTCACCTGCGAGTGCGCCCTCTCTTGCACGACAGGTAAATACGAAGCTCTGGCAGCCCTCTTCCGCAAGCTTGCCAAGCGCGCGCATCATAGCGCGTGCACGCACGTTATCTTGATGAGCGAAGCTCTCGTCAAAGCATACGGGCGGCTTCTCGTTATAAAGCATATCAATAAGCGCCGCACGCACCGCGATGTACGCGAGGTCGCGCGTGCCGCCCGAGAGGAAATCAACCGAGCGCTCCTTGCCGTCGGGCGACTCAAAGGAAACCTTAAGCCCGTCGCTTACGTCAAACGAAGAGTACTTTTTATCGGTCATAATCTCCATCATACGGGTCGCGTACTCGCCGAGTCTTGGCGAAATTTCTGCACGCAGACTGTCAGACGCGCCCTCAATAGCCTTGTAGGCTATGTAATACGCCTTGTGCTTATCCTGAAGCTCACGGCGGCGCTCGGAAATCGAGCTTATCTTGGAGTAATACTCGCCGGGGTCGCCCGCGCGGCCCTTGAGAAGCGATAGCTCGTTTTCAACCGAGAAGGCGAGTCTATCCTGCTCGGCAATCTCCGCCTTGGCGGCGGCAATGCCGTTTATTATCTCATCGTGATTTATGCCCGAAAGAGCCTTGCGCTTGAGTGGCGACACCTGCGCCCTTATGTCTATCTCGCTCGTGTCGGCAAGCGTGCGCCTTATCTCTCTTACGGTTATCTCAATATTCGTCTTCTCGTCAAGCAGCTCGGAACGGCGCATAAGGAATTCCTTAACACGCTCCTCGAGCCTATCGAGGAAGCCGTTAAGCTCGGACACGGGCGGCTCCTCGCCCCAGCGGAGAATAAGCTCTGCAAGATGGCGCTTCGCGTTTTCGTATCCCGTTTCCGCAGCGTCGCACGCAAGGCGCGCGCACTCGATAGCGGCGAGCATGGCGTCACGCTTTGCTCTCGCCTCGGCTATAACGGCAAGCTTGCCGACGAGGTCGGAGTAGCTCGCAGTGCCAAATGCTGCCGCAAGCTCGGAAAGACGCCTCGAGTGCTTCACCGTGAAAACGGCGAACACCAGAACGTCAGCTGCCGCAAGCGCCGCAACAAGCGCGCCCGCGACAAGAAGTATAGGCTGCCAGCCGCCGGACGCGGCAACTATCATAAACACCGCCGCCGCGATAAGCATAAGACCGCCAAGCACCGAGAGTGCAACCGAGCGCACGCGCCCCTTGGCTATCTCGCCTGCCCTCGCAAGCACCTCGGGCTCGCCGCCCATTTTATCCGAGTCGGCAATAGCCCCCTCAATCTCTCTCGTGATTCCAACCGCGCACTTTTCTCTCGTATAGGCGTCGCGCGCCTCCCCGAGAGCCTCGTATGCGTCGTTGACACTCTTGCGCGCCACCTCCAGCTCGGCAAGGTAACGCTCGTCGGGCACAAAGCCCCCGCGAGTGTTCTCTGCAATATAATCGTTATACGCCGCACACTTTTCCTCGCACTCCTCCTCGAGCGCGTGAAGCTGGTCAAAGGTCTGGATAAGCATAACGTTGCGGTAGCAGCCGTCAAGCTCGTATAGCTTCTCTACCCTGTCCTCGGCTTCGGCGCGGCGTGTGCGAAGCGCGTGAAGCTCTGCTTCCTTTTTAAGTATTTCCTTGTTATCCTCGTCGGAGCGTGCAAGAGCCCTCTCAAGCTCTGCCTCACGCGTCATAAGGTCGTATATCGCACCGCCCGAGCCCGACTTGTGAAGCAGCGACTCCATCTTGTCGGAGATTTTCGCCATAGCGCGCTGATTGTTAATTCTCTCACTGCCCGAGAAAAGTATGTTTTCAATAGACGCCTTGACCGAGCCCTCGTTAATTGCTGAGTCGCCTATCTGACCGACGAAGGCGGTGTTGTCAAAGAGCTCGCGGTCAACTCCGAGAAAGACCTCGCCTGCCGAAAGCTTGCCAAAGGCAGGCGTTCCGGTCTCAAGGTCAACTATCGAGGACTCCTCCTTGTAGGTGGTGCGAGCGCCACTCTCGCCGGGGGTCGTGGTGCGTGTCAGGAGATATCTCTTGCCGCCTGCTCGCACGTACATCGAGCCCGAGGCAATCCCCGTCTGCCAGCTGAGCCGCCTCTCACGCTCGCCGAGCCCCTCCGCAGGGCGGTCGTCAAAGCCGTAAAGCATATACTTGATGAAGGCGGCGATAGTGCTCTTGCCCGCCTCGTTCTGTCCCTCGATAACGTTAACCTTTTCAGAAAACTCAAGGGTCATATCCTCGAGAGCTCCAAAGCTCTTAATGATGATTTTTTCAATTATCATAGTGTTGCTCTCCTTATTTCGTATTTTCCTCGTCGGGCGAACCCGAGAGGAACTTCACCGCGCGCGGAACCGAGTCGCGCGAATTGTACCACGGCTCCTCGTCATATCGGTAGTCGAATTTCTTGCAAAACCAGCTCACGTCGCCCGAGAGGGAGTCAATATATTTTTCCATCACAAGATACGCCGCGTCATAAAGTTCGTGATAGGCACGCTTATTCATCTTCTTTGAGGCGTACTCGATTAGAGCAAGGTAGTGCGGAATACAGAAGTACGGGGCGCGCCCGAGCTTTTTCTTAAATTCCGAGTCGCTCTCGAAAAGATACGCCGCCGTTGCCGTCATAGCCGCGAGATTTTTATTAATCCTTCCGCAAACGTAGCAGTCAGAGCCAAGCCTGCGAAGGGCGTTAATTGCCGAGGCGCGCCTGTCACCGAGGACGGCGGGACCGCGCAGCTTCTTTTTAACCTCTGCGAGATGACTCTCGAGAATGAGCCCCATACCGAGCATGCGCCGCCTGCCGAGCATTTTCTCAAAATGCGTATGGCAAAAGCCTTCCTCGTTGGTTTTCATTCGTATGTCAGGCTCCATCATCGACGCGCCGAGTATTATATCGAGCTCGTCCTCCTCAAGCCTGCGGTAAAGCACGCAAAAGGGGCAGCCGCACTCGGGCTTCTCACTCACAAGGTCAAACGCCTCGTTAACGGGTATGGTGTAAATCTGTTCCAAAGGCTTCCTCCGATCGCGGCAGGGAAATTATTCCGCCGTATTGAAATCGACAATTTTTTATGTTAAAATATAATTATGTATAACTATACAACATTATTATACACGAAACCCGAGCCTTTTGCAAGAGGAGAAGATAAAATGTTCACAAAAAATAAAGAGCAAATAAAGGGCAAGGACGCCACCGTAATATCGGGCCTTGGCAGAATGAGTCTCCCCGACACTCTCGAGTGCGGCCAGGCGTTCAGATACGAGTGCCTTGAGATGGCTGACGGCTACTCGGAATACCTCGTCACCGTAGGAAAGAGTCTTTTGCGAGTCGGTCAGCGAAGGGCGGGCGAGCTTATATTCTTCGATATCGACGACGGGGAGCTCGAGAGAGTTGCCGTACCCTATTTTTCGCTGTCGCTTGATTTTGAAGAAATACGGCGCGATATCCTCTCGCGCACAGACTCCGCATGGCTCTCCCGTGCCTCCGAGTGTGCCGCAGGCGTTATCATACTCTCCCAAGACCCGTGGGAGACACTCTTTTCCTTTATCATCTCGCAAAACAACAATATCCCGAGAATACGCAAAATCATTCGCAAAATATGCGCCGAATATGGCAAAAACCTTGCCGAAATGAAATTCAGCACCTGCCCTCTTTCACTGACAGATGGCACCCCGTGTCACGAAAAATGCAAGGAGTGCGGCATATGCTACACCTTCCCATCAGCCCGTGATATCCTCGAAAGACCCGAGGGGCTTCTCCCCTCGCGTCCGGGCTTCCGCTACAAATATCTTCTTGACGCGGCACGCAAAACGGCTTCCGGCGAGGTTAATCTATCCGAGATAATGGAGAAGAAAAGCTACTCTTACACCGTCACAGAGCTAAAGAAAATCCTCGGTGTCGGTGACAAGGTCGCCTCCTGCGTTGCGCTCTTTGGCTTCGGCAACCTCGAGGCTTTCCCGATTGACGTGTGGATAAAGCGCGCGATAGACCTCTACTTTGACGGCTCGCTCGACCCCACCGCGCTCGGCCCATACGCAGGCGTCGCACAGCAGTACATATTTCACTACCTTCGCAACCTTGACTCAGAAAAATCCGCCGAATAATAAAAATCCGCGCTCACCGACATATTGCGAGTGAAAGCGCGGATTTCTTATGTTAAAATGGGTATGCAGGTAGGCAAAGCGCCTACCCGTGTCAAAAAAACAAAGGACGGTGGCAGTATGAATATGTTCGAGGAGGCAGAGGCGCTGCGCGGTACGATTGAGCTGTGCCACACCTCACAAAGCGAGATAGCAAAAAGGCTCGGGGTCAGTCAATCCTACGTGGCGAACAAGCTGCGCCTCTTGAAGCTTGACAAGGATGAAAGAGAGGCAGTTCTCGCAGGTGGTCTTACCGAGCGTCACGCAAGAGCTCTACTGCGGCTGCGCGACCGCACGGCAAGGCGGGAGGCTCTTGAAAAAATAATAAGCCGCGGTCTTACCGTGCACGAGAGCGAGGCGCTCGTGGATTATCTTTACACCGCCGAGCTTCCAAGAACGGTGGGCAGAGCCGAACGCGGCGAGCACATAAGCAGCTTCAAGAGTGCTCTCGGCGAGTGCCTTGCTTTCCTTAAAAGCGAGGGCGTTGACGCACAAAAGACCGTCGGCTACTACGGCACAAAAACCTACATAACCATCGCAATAGACGAGGGGTAGAGCTACCCCGTGCAGAAAAAACGCAGGAATCGGTCGCGATTCCTGCGTTTTTTATTACTGTATTTTCGCCTTTGCGATACCGAGTCCCGAGTTGCCGAGAACCTTAATAATATTCGTGAGAAGCTCGAGCTCCTCGACGGGTATCTCGGTGAAATCAAGACGAACGGTTGTCGTGTCGGGCACGCTTGCCTTTATCCTTATGTAAACGTCGCCCTTGCCGTAATAATCTATAGTTGCCTTGATTATCTCGTATATTCTCGAGGTAACGTTGGGGTCAACGCTGCGACGGAAGAGAAGCAACACCGTCTTTTTCGTATAGGAGTATTTTTTCTCGGCAGGTGCACTCGCGCGCTCCTCTGCCTCACGGCGGATTCTCTCTGCCTCAGCAAGCCTTTCGCGCTCTATGCGCGCTGCCTCCTCGGCTCTCGCACGTGCCTCAGCCTCGGCGCGCGCCTCCATGGCACGTCTTTCTGCCTCTCGTGCCCGCTCTTCCTCGAGCCTCTCTCGCTCGTAAAGAGCCTCTCTTGCCGCCTCGGCAAGTCTCTCTCGCTCGCGCGACTCCTGACGGAGCTTGAGCTCAAGTTCGGCGCGCAGTCTTTCCTCCTCTGCGGCTCTCTCGGACTCACGTGCCTCTCGCTCAAGCCTCGAGGTCTCGCGCAGTCTTTCGTTTTCAAGCCGCAGCTCCTCTGCGGCGCGACGAAGCCTTGCTGCCTCCTCCTCCGCCTGCATACGGGCGCGGCTCTCATATTCGAGTCTTATCTTAGCCTCAAGCTCGGCACGAATGCTCGCCTCGAGCCTTTCAGTGTCGGGAGCTGCACCTGCCGCAGCACATTCCTCGGGCTCGCACTCTGCCTCGGAGAGAGGACCTTCCTCGACAGTCTCGTATTCCTCGTCGGTCGGGTCATCGGGAACGGCGAGAGTCGCAACCGCCTCGGGCTCGTCCTCCTCTGTATCCACTGCGTCCTCTATTTCCTCGGCCTCCTCTTCTGCTTCGGACTCATCTGCTGTTTCGAAGATATCCTCGTCCTTTGCCGACTCGCATACAGGCTCGTCCTCTATGACCTCGTCGTCAAACCTGACCTCGCAGGGCTCGTCTTCTTCGCCGGTCGGCTCATCATATCCGAGCGCTGTGCGCGCAAGCTCAGCAATATCGTCGTTTTGCGCTGCGCGCTCTGCCTCAACAGAGGTGCTTCTTGCCGTGTCGTTTATACCGAGCACTGCCGCAAGTCTTTCGGACAGCTCTGCCGTTTCCTCGGAAAGCTCCACGACTTTCTCAACACGGGTAAGGTCTCCGCACTTTACGGCGCGCTTGATAAGCTCGCGCCACTCGGTGACGTTGCGCCTTCCCATAGCGTTTCTGTATTTATCGGGCGAGGTCTTTGCAAGGAAGCGATATTCCTTTTCCCTTATCTTCTGCGGCACGTCCTCACCTATCTCGAAAAGAATAGTGCCATCCTCGGGAGTATCGGATACGCTGTATGCCTCGCCGTCGGAATCAAGCCTTGTCCACTTTACCCACAAATCCCTCGGCGCGCCCTGCCCGTAGGAAAGAAGAAGGCGGCGGTACGTAACCGACTCTGAGGTGTGCTCCATATAAGACTCAGGGGCGAAAACGAGGGTGAGGCGTGCCCCGGATACCGCGAGCCCCTCGGTAGAGGTCAGCTTCTCAATTTGACGTGTGATAGCGCGAGCGAGCGCGTCAACAAAGCCCTCGGAGTATTTACCCTCGAGTAGCTTCGGGTCACTGACGGGACTAACGACCTCAATAGGCATGGCTGTGCACTCAGCCCGTGCGTCGCAGCTCTCGTTTTCGCATGCGTTTTCTATTTCGTTATGAGAGATATCGGTGTTCATAAGCAGGCCTCCCAAATAGGTATTTTCTGTCAAATATTATTTTATCATATAAATACGGAAAAATCAATAATTTTAGTTCGACATAAAAAAATATTTTTTGCCCGACACTCCTTTCGTGAGTCTCGGGCAAAAAAACTGTTAATCCTTCTCGTCTATTCTCTTTATAAGCGAAACCAACTCGTTTGCATACCTACGGTTAGCATTTTCACATTCGCCCTCGACCATAACGCGGATTTTCGGCTCGGTTCCCGAGGCGCGCACCATAATTCTTCCGCCGCCCGTGAGAGCGTTCTGCATTCTCATAACCTCTGCCGAGAGGGTCAGGCTGTTCATTATCTTGAATTTATCCTCAACGACAACGTTCACGTTAGTCTGCGGATAGAGCTCAACGTCAAACAGCTCCTCGAGGCTCTTTCCCGTCGCGCACAGCATATTGGCAACCGCTATCGCCGAAAGAATTCCGTCGCCCGTCGAGTGCAAATCCTTGAGTATTATATGTCCCGACTGCTCACCGCCGAGCGAGAGCCCACGCTCCACAAGCTTTGCAAGCACGTACTTATCGCCTATGTCGGTGCGTATAAAGCTTATTCCCTCGCGCCCGAGCGCGCGCTCGATTGCCATGTTCGTGTGGCTCGTGCCGACGACGGTATTATCGCGCAGAAGTCCGCGGCTCTTGAAATACCTTGCGAGCATATAAATTATCATATCGCCGTCAAATACCCTGCCCGTCTTGTCAACCACCATAAGCCTGTCGGCGTCGCCGTCAAAGGCAAAGCCGATATCCGCCTTGTACCTCGCGATTCTGCCAACGAGCGACTCGGGATAGAGCGCACCGCAGCCGTCGTTTATCCTCATTCCGTCGGTCGAGCAGGACGAAGCGACGACGTTTGCGCCGAGACGTCTGAAAACGGCGGGCGCTATGCGCGAGGCGGCGCCGTTCGCACCGTCAAGCACCACTGACAGGCCCGAGAGGCTGCACTCGCTCGAGGAAACGAGAAAGCTCTCATACCTTTTATAGTAATTATCGCCGACAGTGAATCTTCCTATCTTTGGAAAATCGTTTACCTTGTGATGAATGAAGCAGCGCTCAAGCCGCTCCTCCTCCTTGTCGCCGAGCTTATAGCCCTCGGAGTCGAAAACCTTGATTCCGTTATACTCACGCGAGTTGTGCGAGGCGCTTATAACCACGCCGTAATCTGCGCCGAGCTCACGGGTGAGATATGCAACTCCCGCCGTGGGAATAATCCCGAGGTCGATAACGTTGCCTCCGCCGCTCATAACGCCGCCCGCAAGCGCTACCGTCAGATACTCGCCCGAAACTCTCGTATCGCGCCCAACGAGCACGGTGGGCGACTCCTTTACCGTTGCAAGCGCGTTGCCGCACTTGTAGGCTATATCAAATGACAAATCCTCGTTTACAATACCGCGAAGACCGTCGGTTCCAAAGTAAATTCCCATCAGCGCTTCTCCTTAAGATAATTATGTGCCCTTTGAGGCTTTATAGCAGCACGGGGTCTGCCTATTACGAAATCGTCTTCCTTTATATCCTCGCACACCGTCGTTCCGGCGGCAATGTAGCTCCCTCGCTCAATATTAACGGGCGCTATGACGTTGCAGTTGCTTCCGATAAAGCAGTCGTCGCCGACGGTCGTGCGCGACTTAGTCCTGCCGTTATAGTTTACGAATATAACGCCGCAGCCGATATTGCACTCCGCCCCTACGTCTGCGTCGCCGACGTAGGCAAGGTGGCTGACCTTCGTTCCGTCGCCCACCGTCGCGTTCTTTATCTCAACGAAATTGCCGATTTTAGCCTCTCGCCCTATTTTCGCGCCCGGTCGCAGTCTTGCGTAAGGTCCGACAGAGGATCCGTCACCGACCTCGGCAGACTCGGATTGGGAAACGTTAAAGGCGACACCCCGTCCTATGACCGTGTCCTTGATATAGTTTCCGGGGAGCAGCACTGCCCCGTCGCCTATAACCGTAGCACCCTCAATGCGGTTGTTCTCGTATATCGTAACGTCGTCGCCTATCACAACACCGTCGTCGATAAAAATGCTCCTCTCGTCCATAAGACGGAGATTTTTTCCATGCTTATACATATTTACACCCCTCATTCAAAATCTTAAAATCAACACCCGAAATTCAAAATCGTGTTTTTGCAATTATTTAAGTTTTTGTCTATTATATCAGCACTTTTTCGCCTTGTCAAGTGCATTGTTTGGTGAAAATTACCATAAAATGTTATTTTAACCCCTGTTTGCGCATAATTTGACAAAACGCGTTTCGGAAATCTGGGGGTCAAAATTTCAAAAAATCCTGCAAAAACAGCCCGACCTCACCCAAAAAGTGAAAACGCGTTTTAGAAAAACTCGCCCGTGCGCAAGGTCAAATTTTTTTCTTGGTGCAATCCCACGGGATATATTATTACCATTTTATTAGCGTAGAGGTCGTCCCGTTCCAAAAAATGCAAAAAAACAACACAGTTGGCGGTTATGCGTGTTATCCTTAACGGAGAACACGCATAACTAAGTTTGCCCGCACGGACAAGTGATGTTTACTCCGTAAGTGAAGTTATCCTACGGATAGTGAAGTTTTGCCTATGGCAAAGTGGGCAAACTTAACTTCACTTGTGCGTAGCACGAA
>JAZOSP010000082.1:0-18828 GCA_045657165.1 Eubacteriales bacterium | reverse complement strand
TCGTTGCTTTGGGCTGTCTCGCGTCGTAAAAACAA
Source organism: Eubacteriales bacterium (assembly GCA_045657165.1). Taxonomy (GTDB): domain Bacteria; phylum Bacillota; class Clostridia; order Oscillospirales; family CAG-272; genus UBA1740. The sequence continues at coordinate 18,793 of JAZOSP010000082.1, read as the reverse complement.
TAGGTAATTGTTTTTACTTAGCGAGCATTTAACTATGCAGGCGTATTTCGTTTTGCCATATAAGTTTATCACATAATTTTAGAAAAGTCAATACGGCAGAGAAAGTTTATAGATAAAAAACTGCCGCAGGGTGCGGCAGTTTTAATGTGCGGTGGCACTCATGCACTTTGAAGCAGAGCATTAAAGTGCAATTCATGAAGGCATAGCCTTCAATTCATGCAAAGAGATCGCAGGTCTGCAATTCATTCGCGCGTGCCCGATGTAAAACGCGCGTTATACGTTGAGGATAGCGTCGTACGCCTTGAATCTCTCGTAGCACTCGGTGTAATCTGCGCCCTTCGGGGTGTAGGCGCTGTCGATTTCGATTTTCTTTGTCGCTGCGGACACCGAGGGGAAAATCCCTGCGCCGACACCTGCGAGCATCGCCGCGCCGAGGCAGGCGGTTTCCTTATTCTTGAGTGTCACGAGGCGCTTGCCTGTCATATCTGCCTTCATCTGACACCAGAGAGGGCTCGTTGCACCGCCGCCCATCGCGCGTATTTCCTCGACCTCGAGCGAAAGATAATCGAGGTTTGCCTTCAGCATGCAAGAGACCGACTCCATAACGCTCCTGACAAAGTGTGCTCTGCCGTGCTCGGTGGTAAGACCGGTAAAGCTGCCGCGGGCCGCAGGGTTGTATTTCGGCATAGTCGAGCCGCAAAGATAGGGCAGGAAGGTCACGCCGTCGCTGCCGGGCGGCACCGCCGCGGCAAGGCCGTCAAGCTCGCTGAAGGAAAAATCCTCGCACACAGCGTTCTTAAACCACTTGAGCGCCATGCCCGCCGTGGGCGACCAGGAGAGCAGGCAATATTTTCCGTCGTAGTTGTAATGACAGGGTACTATACTGTCGGGTGAGTATTCGGGAATATTCTCCGATGGGGTGAAGATAACCATAGTCGTTCCCGTCATCTCGCTGACGATACCGGGCTCGGTAACGCCTGCGCCTATAGCACCCGAAACCTGGTCCATAGCACCCGTAGATACCTTAATGCCCTTGTAGTCGCCGACGTACACACCGCTGTCAAGAAGCTCGGGGAGCATGTCAAGGCTAACGCCTATATAGTCGAGCATTTCGCTCCACCACGTGTGACGTCTTATATCAAAGTAAATGGTAGAGGACTGAAGCGTCTTTTCGGTTACAAACCTACCTGTGAGTCTATAAAGTATGTAATCCTCAAGGAGAAATACCTTCTTCGTCCTCGCCCACACGTCTGGCTCGTTGCGCTTCACCCACAGTAGCTTGCAGGCAGGCCACGTAGCCGTAACCTCGGGCTGACCCGTAACCTCGTAAACTCTTTTTCTGCCAAAATGTGCCTCGATTTCGGCAGCCTCGGCGGTTGCGCGGTTGTCGAGCCACACGATAGCCTTGCGGGTCGGGTTGCCGTACTCGTCGGTGAGGATTAACGTTTCGCACTGCGTGTCTATCGCGAGCGCGTCTATATCGAGTGAGGCACATACCTTTTCAATCTCGCCCGACACGATATTAAAATATTCCTCGGCAGGAAACTCGATTATATCTCCCTTTGATTCAAGGGTGTAATCTGCCGTGAGCTTTATTCTTTCCTCGAGCGCCTCGTTAAACACCGCGGTCTTAACCGAGGTCGTGCCCATATCAATGCCCATCAAATGCATAACGGTTTGTCCTTTCGGGGTTGTATTCAATGCTATAATTTTACCATATAATAAGGGATAAGTCAAGTGTTAAATTAACTTTGCCGACAGAATGTAAAAAACAAAAATACCGCACAAAAAGCAAAGAACACAGGAGAGTATGCAGACGATTTACGGGATAAATAGCGAAATATGCAAATAATTATTTACATTTTCTCCATTTTTCGCTTTCCTTAACTCGCTATTGACTTTTCCTTGCCCGCGGTGTATAATAAATACGAAGGAGATATATTATGAAAAAGCTCGGTATAGTATCGCTCGTATCACTCGTCTTTTTGCTCATATGCTCGACTGTAGCCTATCTTTTGCGCTACTCGCCGCTTGATAATCCGTGGTGGTATCTCGTCATGGGACTTGCCGCCTTGGCGTTAAGCGGTGTTGCCGCAATGCTCGGGCGCAAAATAGCGGCTCTCAATATAGTTTGCTTCCTCACGAGCGCGGCAGCGCTCGGCGCGTGCATTCGCGCGTGGTACATATTCCGCGGCTTTGATAATCCACTCTGGCTTATGGCGCTCGTGTCGGTTGCCGCTACGGTTTACCTCACGGTGTTCTTCCTTTTTTCTAAAATCCCCGTCTTCGCTCGCCACCCGGCACCGTTCGTGAGTATCTTTCTGCTTATCTCACTCGTGGGGTATCTCGTGCTTGTGCTTGCTACAAAAACCACGTACGTCTCCACCTTCGGCTACTATATGCTGATAGAGATTGCCTTTATACTTGCTATGTACGCAGAGGCAAACTCTATTCGTGAACTTATACGCACCCTCGCGCTCTCAACGTTCTCGGTGTTTGGTGTTATCGTTTTCGTTGCCGTGCTTATCTTCGTCGGCTCGGCAGGCGGCGACTGTGACCTTGACGGCGATGGCTGCTGCGACCTTTGTGAGTGCGCTGACGGGTGCGGTAACCTCGACCCCGGGACAAAGAAAAAACGTGGGAACAAATAAAAAGCGACTCATGGAGCGTCACTCTTAAGGACAGTTTTTAGGAGTACATTACCTACCGACAGGAAAAATAGAAACCGCAGATTGATTTTCTGCGGTTTTTATGCTATAATAGGGCGTGTGATTAACACTATGCATAAAAGAATTTTGCTACGATAAATCCGAATGATAAATAAGAATTTTACGAGGCAACAAATTATGAGCAAAGTGAAAAAATATGCATCGCTTTTTCTGACCATGCTCAAAATCGGACTTTTTACATTTGGCGGCGGTTATGCTATGATTGCTCTGCTTGAAAATGAGTTCGTGGCAAAAAAGAAATGGATAGAGAAAGACGAGTTTTTGGATGTGGCTGCCATTGCCGAATCCACACCCGGTCCTATTGCTATCAATGCAGCAACTTACATAGGATACAAAAACGCCGGAATTATTGGCTCTACCATTGCTACGCTCGGCATTTGTATTCCGTCGTTCGTGATTATCTACGCTATATCGTTGTTCTTTGATGCATTTCTTTCCTTAACATTGGTTGCATATGCTTTTAAGGGTATTCAGATATGCGTGGTATATCTTATCCTTTCAGCAGGGCTGAAAATGCTGAAGCAGATGAAGAAAACTGCGTTCAATATTATCATTATTTCGATAACACTTATCTGTATGGTAGTATTATCATTGTTCGCGGTGAAGTTCTCAACAATATTTTACATATTGATCAGCGGAGCCTGCGGTGTTGTAGTATATCTTCTTGGTAAGCTCAGGAAGGAGGAAAAGCAATGATTTATCTTGAATTGTTCTTAACCTTCCTTCAGATCGGTGCACTCTCCTTTGGCGGCGGATACGGAATGATCTCGCTGATAAGAGAAAAGGCCTTGATGTACGGTTGGCTTACCGAGGAAGAACTGCTTAACATGATTGCAGTAGCTGAATCCACGCCCGGACCGATAGCAGTCAATATGGCGACCTTCGTTGGCTCGGCACAGGGCGGTTTTCTCGGTGCACTCCTCGCTACACTTGGGGTGGTATTGCCATCATTTATTGTCATTCTCATAATCGCAACTTTGATACGCAACTTGCTGAAATATGCAGGTGTAAAGGCATTCCTTGGCGGTATACGTCCGTGTATTGCCGGTTTGATACTTGCAACCGCTATTACAATGTTTATGAGTACGGTAATAGGCTTTGTAAGCATTGGAGATACACTATCGGTGGATTTCAAGGGCATTATTATATTTGCCACATTGATAGCAATCACCGTCATAGCAAAGCTTGCATTTAAGAAAAAGCCATCTCCGATACTGATGATACTTATATCGGCTGGGCTTGGTATGCTGGTGTATTCATTATAAAATCTTTGATAAATAAATTTCAATTTGTCGAGAAATATTGGTATGCTAATCGGTAAAAGCCTCCCTTTACACAAGGGAGCCTTTCCTGTATGTTCATCTATGACTTATAATTTTTCCTGACAAGCACTGCATTCGTGGACACAAATGCAAAATACGGCATACCTTTTTCGAGATATGCCGTATTTTTGAAAAACTGTCCGTTAGGGTACAACCCTATCGAGTCGCTTTTTTTATTGAAGAAATTATCTGTTAAGTATAAGCTTAGTAAGCTCAACGGGCGGGACGATGTTGCCGTCCTTGTAAACGCGCATATTGCCCGAGGCAATCTCGTCGATAAGGATAACCTCGTCGCCGTTGTAGCCGAACTCGAACTTGATATCCCAAAGGTCAAGACCGATGGTCTTAAGGTCGTCAGCAACGATTTTAGTAATCTTGAGGGTCTGCTCCTTCATGCTCTCAAACATCTCGGTAGACATAACGCCAAGAGCTGCAAGTCCCTCTGAGGTAACGAGGGGGTCGCCCTTCGCGTCGTTCTTGAAGGTGCACTCAACGTAGCCGCCGGGGAGGGGAGTGCCGTCGGCAATATACTCGCCGTATCTGCGAATGAAGCTGCCCGTCGCAACGAGACGGCAGATAACCTCAAGTCCGTGACCGAATACCTTGCCGGGAAGAACCTCCATCGTAACGTCGTCGATGTTAGCGCTGACGTAGTGGGTCTTAATTCCTGCTTTTTTGAGAAGCTCGAAATAGTAAATAGAGGTGCGCAGATTTGCCTTGCCGATACCCTCAATCTTGAGTCCGACGCTGTTCTCGCCGGGATCGAACACACCGTCCTTACCGGTGCAGTCATCCTTGAACTTCAGCATAACGTTGCCGTTGTCGAGAGAATAGACGTCCTTTGTCTTGCCTTGGTAAACCATTTTCATTTTATGAATTCCTCCTGCCGCTTGGCGGCTAAAAATTAACTGTGGGCTTTACACCGAATATTTTATCACAAAAATCTTCGGTTGTACATATTTTTTGAGAAAAAAATCAAAAAAATTATAAAAACTCCCTTTTCAACAAAACTCCGCAGAGCAAACGCACAAAAGATGTGAAATCTTGCCTTGATTTGTGCACCTCTTGACTTTTTGTGCTTGGGTTGCTAAAATATTATTGTAACGATTTTCGCCGAGAGGTGTTGTTTTCTACTATGATTAACAGAGTTGTGACAGTTGATTTTTCTAAAAAATGCGGAAAAATCAAGCCTATATGCGCCATAAACGGCGGCCCGCTTGTGGGCGGTGCCGAGCTTGCATACGATTTTTCCGAGGAATATAAGGAGATGGGGATTCCCCTCGTGCGCGTGTCTGGCAGGCGCGGTGAGTACGGCTTTAATCAGCTCATCGACGTTCACTGCATTTTTCCCGATCCCGAGGCTGACGAAAGCCTTGAGGAGTCCTATAACTTCGCACCGACCGACCGATATCTTCTGGCAATAAAGGCGACGGGTGCTTCCGTGATTTACCGCCTTGGAGAGAGTCCCGAGCCGTACTCGAAAAAGCTATACGCTACGCCGCCTGCCGACAAGCAAAAGTGGGCGAGGATATGCGAGCATATCGTCATGCACTATAACGAGGGGTGGGCGAACGGCTTTAAGCTTGGGATAAAGCATTGGGAAATTTGGTCCTCTCCGGATTCGGACGAGGGGTTTAGTGGGGAGGCGTGTGAGTTTTTTGAGCTTTATCGGACGGTTGCCTGCCACCTTCGCGAGAGATTTCCGAAAATCAAAATCGGCGGCTACGGCTCGGGCGGCTTTTACTCCCTCAACCGAATAGGCTCGAGTGAGCGAGAGGAGCGCTACGTCAGCTTTGCAGAGCGCTTTCTTGCCTATGTTAACTCCCCCGATGGGCGAGCACCCCTTGACTTTTTCACGTGGTCCTCTCACGCAACCACGCCCGAGGAGCTTTCTACACACGTAAAATACGCAAGAAGCTATCTTGACACAGCGGGCGCAAAACGCACGAAAAGTATAATTTGCGACTTCAATATAGCACAAAAGCTCGACACGCCCCCCGCCTTATGTCCCGAATACCCCTCCGAGCTTGCCGCTGCGCTCATTCTCGCACAGAGGGGGGACGCGGATATGGTGTTTTATTCCTCGTCAGAGCCGAGCAGAGAGTGCGCTCTTTATACCGTTGACGACTCTGTGACCCACCGCCGTTACGCCGCATACAAGGCTATGTGTGCGCTGGGCAAGCTTTACCGCCTCGGCGGTGCAGTTGAGACGACGGGCGATTATCGCAAGGAGCTTTATACCCTCGCTGCGACCGACGGCAAGGAAAGAGCGCTTCTTATAGTTACGGGAGATTGGGGCGGTAAGCTTGAGATACACCTCTCGGGCGGCGATTTTTCAAGCTGCGACGTTGAGAAAACCGTGGCTGGCGGTGAGCGCGGCGAGGGGCGCACGCTCCGAGCCGAGGGTGTTACCGTTGCTCGCAACAGAATTATTTTACCGACAAGGAAAAGAGAAATTTACCTCATCACGGTCAGGTGAGCGGGGAAGCCCTCGCGTTTGTGTAAGTTGACCAAAAAAGCGGCGATTGATTTTGCAACTTTTTTTGTCGTAATGTGCCGCACACTATTGACTTTTGTTATTATAATATGGTAAAATATATGACGGTAAAGGTTTTTGAGCAGAACGGCTGCAAGGAAGCAAAAAATACACAAAGGTTTGAACGTCTGGGCAGAACTACCTTTATGGGGTAGTCCTGCCTTGATTTTTTTACGAAAGGAAAAGGAAATCAGAATGAAAAAGGTTGCGATTTTAATGGGAAGCGACAGTGACCTTCCCATAGTTGAAAAGGGCATTGACGTACTGAAAAATTACGGAATACCCTACGAGGTGCACGTTTATTCGGCTCACAGGACTCCCGCAGAGGCGGCGGAATTTGTATCCGCGGCATACGGACGTGGCTTTGGCGTTATAATTGCTGCCGCAGGAATGGCGGCTCATCTTGCCGGCGCGGTAGCGGCGAACACACTGCTGCCCGTAATAGGAATCCCGATTTCCTCAAAGAACACAGGCGGTATGGACGCACTTCTTGCTACGGTTCAAATGCCCTCGGGCATACCGGTTGCCACGGTTGCTATCGACGGTGCCGCTAACGCTGCACATCTTGCGGCAGAGATATTGGCGCTCTCCGACTCCGCTCTCTACGAAAAGCTTGTGGCAGCCCGTGCGGCAGGCAGGGAAAAGGTGCTCGAGAAAAACCGCGCAGTTGAAGAAAAATATAACGGCTGACCGACTTGTTGGTGCCGCACTAATAAAGGCTAAGGGATAGAATATGGGAGTATTTGGTATTATCGGCTCGGAGAGAACGAGTGTTGCCGACAGTGTTTACTACGGACTTTACGCTCTCCAGCACAGAGGTCAGGAGAGCGCAGGCATAGTGGTTAACGACGACGGCGTATTCTCCACTCGCAGAGACTCGGGACTTGTAAACGACGTCTTTGACCGCAACGCGCTTGAGTCTCTCGGCAAGGGAAATATGGCTATCGGTCACGTTCGCTACGGTACGCTCGGAACGAAGGACAGGGTCAATGCAGAGCCAATCGTTGTAAATCACGTCAAGGGCAGGCTTGCCATCGCTACGGCAGGCTCGCTTGTCAATGCCGCTGAGCTGAAGCGTGAGCTTGAGCTTCAGGGCATGATTTTCCACACCAGCAGTGACGCGGAGCTGGTTTCCTACGTTATAACGAAGGAAAGAATTTCCTCGGGTTCGATTGAAGAGGCTGTCACGAGGGCTATGGACAGGTTCGACGGCGGCTTCTGCATGCTGCTTATGTCACCGCAGAAAATCATAGCAGCAAGAGACAAGCACGGTTTCCATCCGCTCTGCTACGGTCAGAGAGAGAACGGACAGTACGTTATAGCAAGCGAGAGCTGCGCGCTCGATTCGGTCGGCGCGACCTTCATCCGAGAGCTTATACCCGGTGAGATAGTCGTTTTCTCGGGTGAGGGAATAAAATCAATCAAGGAGCACTGCGGCAAAGCGCCCGAGTCGCTTTGCGTGTTCGAGTACGTCTATACCGCAAGACCCGACTCGGTTATTTCCGGCTGCTCGGTACACGAGGCAAGAAAGAGGGCAGGCGCGTTGCTTGCCGCGGCACATCCCGTTGAGGCTGACGTCGTCGTGGGCGTTCCCGACTCGGGACTTGACGCGGCGCTCGGCTATGCGCAGGCGTCCGGAATCCCGTACGGAATCGGTCTTATAAAGAACAAGTATATCGGCAGAACCTTCATAGCGCCCGGTCAGGACGTGCGTGAGGACAAGGTTAAAATAAAGCTGAATCCTATAAGCGCTACGCTTAAGGGCAAGAGGGTAGTGCTCGTTGACGACTCGATAGTCAGAGGCACGACCTGCGCCAAGCTCGTTAAGCTCCTCAAAAACGCGGGAGCTACCGAGGTTCATCTTCGCTCCTCGGCGCCGCCGTTTATCCATCCCTGCTATTACGGCACGGATATTGATTCGAAGGACGCCCTCATAGCCTGCAATCACACTATTGAGGAGATAACGAAAATCACGGGCGCTGACTCTCTCGGTTATCTTCGCCTTGAGGATGTGACAAAGCTTGCTGAGTGCAGCACGTGCGGCGGCTACTGCACCGCCTGCTTTGACGGCAAATATCCCACCGAGAAGCCGGTGAAATACACTAATAAGTACGATATTAAAATTTCCGAAAATAAAAACAGTGAAAGTGAGAACAAGAAGTGAAAAACTCGAAATCCGAAAGCTACGCAAAGGCGGGCGTTGACATTACCGCGGGCTACCGCGCGGTAGAACTTATGAAGGCTCATATAGCCAGAACCGTGACTCGCGGAGCAGATACCGATATCGGCGGCTTCGGCGGTCTTTTTGAGCTTGACCTTGAGGGGCTGAATATCACGAAGCCCGTGCTCGTGTCCGGCACCGACGGCGTTGGCACGAAGCTCAAGATTGCCTTCCTTATGGACAAGCACGACACCGTTGGTATCGACTGCGTTGCTATGTGCGTAAACGACGTTATCTGCGTTGGCGCAAAGCCGCTTTATTTCCTTGACTACATAGCCTGCGGAAAGAATGTCCCTGAGAAAATTGCCGATATAGTAAAGGGCGTTGCAGAGGGCTGCGTTCAGTCGGGCGCTGCGCTTATCGGCGGTGAGACCGCAGAAATGCCCGGCTTCTATCCCGTAGAAGAGTACGACCTCGCCGGCTTTGCCGTAGGTATCGTTGACAAGTCGAAAGTGCTTGACAAGAACACTATGCGTGAGGGTGACGTTGTTATCGCTATCCCCTCAAGCGGTGTTCACTCAAACGGCTTCTCGCTCGTTCGTAAGGTGTTTGATATCGAAAATGCCGACCTCAAGACCCCCCGCGAGGAGCTCGGTGGCAAATCTCTCGGCGAGACGCTTCTCACTCCCACTAAAATTTATGTAAAGCCCATCCTTGCGCTTCTCGAGGAGGTTACCGTAAGAGGTATTTCCCACATCACGGGCGGCGGCTTCTACGAGAATATACCGAGAAGCATTCCGAAGGGGCTCGGAGCAAAAATCAAGAAGGACGACGTAAGAGTTCTTCCTATCTTCAAGCTTATTGCAAAAGAGGGTAATATTCCCGAGCGTGATATGTTCAACACCTTCAATATGGGCGTCGGCATGAGCGTTGTCGTTCCTGCCGATGAGGCGGAGCGCGCGCTTGAAATCCTCAAGGCAAGCGGCGAGGACGCTTACGTTATCGGTGAGATAATCAGGAGCGATGACGGAGTCGTTTTATGCTGACCGAGAGAGCGAAAATAGCCGTTCTCGTTTCGGGCGGCGGCACGAATCTTCAGGCGCTCATTGACGCCGAGACGGCAGGTATTATCAAAAGCGGTAAAATCGAGCTTGTTCTTTCAAACAAGCCCGAGGCGTATGCCCTCGAGCGTGCGCGCGCCGCGGGCATTGATACCGCCGTCGTCGATAAGCGCGACTGCCTTGACAGAGCCGAGTTTGAGGAGCGCATAATTTCCGCACTCGACGGTCGCGGCATTGATTTCATAGTGCTTGCGGGCTTTATGTGCATTCTCTCAGAGAATTTTACAAATCACTATAAGGATAGGATTATAAACGTGCATCCGTCGCTTATCCCGTCGTTTTGCGGTGAGGGCTTCTACGGTCTGCGTGTTCACGAGGCGGCGCTTGCCTACGGTGTCAAGGTCAGCGGTGCTACGGTGCATTTCGTTAACGAGATTCCCGACGGAGGCAGGATAATTATGCAGCGTGCCGTTGAGGTGCGCGAGGGTGACACGCCCGAAATTCTTCAAAAGAGAATTATGGAGGAGGCAGAGTGGAAAATACTGCCACTCTCCTGCGAGCTCGTTTGCTCGGAGCTTGTAGCTTCAAGGAAAAACTAACTTAAGGAAAGGTATCTACATATGAATATTTACGAGGTGAATAAAATCAGCGCACTCCTCTCAGACAACCCCTATCCCGGCAGAGGCATTGTAATCGGTAAGAGCGAGGACGCAAAATCCGCTGTGTTTGCATACTTCATTATGGGCAGAAGCGAGAACTCGCGTAACAGAGTGTTCGTCGAAAAGGACGGAGCAGTGTACACCGAGCCGCACGACTACTCAAAGGTTTCAGACCCGTCTCTCATAATTTACGCGGCTATAAGGGAAATCGCAAACAAGCTTATAGTTACCAACGGCGACCAGACGGACACCATCTACGACGCGCTTGCCTCTGGCGGTGATATGCGCTCGGCGCTTCGCACCCGTGAGTTTGAGCCCGACGCTCCGAACCTCACGCCCCGTATCAGCGGAGTTATGAGCTTTGCAGACGGTGACTTTGATTACGAGATGAGCATTCTCAAGAGTGCTGACGCCGAGGGCACTGCCTGCAACCGTTACTTCTATGAGTACAAGGCACTCGCGGGAGTCGGCCACTTCATTCACACCTACGTAACCGACGGCAACCCTATCCCCACCTTCCAGGGTGAGCCCGAGCGTGTAGTTGTTCCCTCGGATATAGACGCCTTTACAAACGAAATTTGGACAAGCCTTAACGAAAACAATAAGATTTCTCTCTACGTTCGCTACGTAGACCTTGCAAGCGGCAAGGCAGAGTCGAGAATGATAAATAAAAACAGTTAATAGGAGTTAAAAATGAAAGAATTTGAACTTAAATACGGCTGTAACCCTAACCAGAAGCCCTCGAAAATTTATATGCACGACGGCTCGGAGCTTCCGATAGAAATTCTCTCGGGCAGACCGGGATATATCAATTTCCTCGACGCCTTCAACTCCTGGCAGCTTGTAAAGGAGCTTAAAGAGGCGACAGGGCTCTCCTCGGCAACCTCCTTTAAGCACGTCAGCCCCACCTCGGCGGCAGTTGGTGTAAAGCTCTCTCCCGAGCTCAAGCGCGCCTGCTTTGTTGACGATATTGAGGGGCTTGACGACTCGCCTCTCGCTTGCGCTTACGCACGTGCGCGTGGCACCGACCGTATGTCCTCGTTCGGTGACTGGATAGCGCTCTCCGACGTTTGCGATAAGACGACGGCGCTTATCATCAAGCGCGAAATTTCCGACGGTATCATAGCTCCCGGCTATACCGACGAGGCGCTCGAAATTCTTAAAACCAAGAAAAAGGGCAATTACAATATTGTAAAAATCGACCCTAACTACGTTCCTGACGTGACCGAGCGCAAGCAGGTGTTCGGTATCACCTTCGAGCAGGGGAGAAACAACTTTGAGATAAACCGCGAGCTTCTCTCGAATATCGTAAGCGAAAATAAGGAGCTTCCCGATGAGGCGGTGCGTGATCTTATCATCGCACTTATCACCCTCAAATACACTCAGTCGAACTCGGTATGCTATGCATATAAGGGACAGGCTATCGGCGTCGGTGCGGGTCAGCAGTCGAGAATTCACTGCACACGTCTTGCGGGCACCAAGGCTGATACGTGGCACCTTCGTCAGTACAAAAAGGTGCTTGATTTGCCATTCCTTCCCACCATCTCCCGTCCCGACAGAGATAACGTTATCGACGGATATATCAACAAGAATGAGGAGGACGTGTGCGCCGAGGGCAACTGGCAGAAGTACTTTACCACCCGTCCCGAGCCCCTCACCGCAGAGGAAGCGCGCGAATATCTCGATTCTATCACCGGCGTGTCGCTCGGCTCCGACGCCTTCTTCCCGTTCGGTGACAATATCGAGCGTGCAAAGCGCTCGGGCGTTTCCTACATAGCAGAGCCCGGCGGCTCGGTTCGTGACGACCAGGTAATCGAAACCGCAAACGGCTACGGTATGACCGTGGCATTTACCGGTATGCGTCTGTTCCACCACTGATTTTTGTCAAAGAAAGGCTCTAATATGAGGATTATGGTTGTCGGTGGCGGAGGCAGAGAGCACGCCATCATAAAGAAGATTAAAGAAAACAAATCCGTAACGGAGATTTTTGCCGTTCCCGGCAACGGCGGTATGGCGGCTGACGCCACTCTCGTTCCGATTGGCGCAAAGGAGATTGATAAAATCGCTCTCTTTGCAAAGGAAAATAAAATAGATTTTGCGGTTGTCGCACCCGACGACCCGCTGGTTCTTGGCTGCGTTGACGCGCTGAGCGAGGTCGGTATCCCCGCGTTCGGTCCCCGCGCTTGTGCTGCTATTATCGAGGGCAGCAAGGTGTTCTCTAAGAACCTTATGAAAAAGTACGGTATTCCCACCGCCGCATACGAGGTCTTTGACAACCCCGAGGCGGCTCTCGAGTACGTCAAGTCCTCGCCGCTTCCCACGGTTATCAAGGCAGACGGGCTTGCACTCGGCAAGGGCGTTATAATTGCCACCGAGAGGGAAGAGGCTATTGACGCCGTAAATTCGATTATGACCGACAAAAAGTTCGGTGATTCGGGCAATAAAATCGTAATTGAGGAGTTCCTCACAGGCCCCGAGGTTTCGGTTCTTGCCTTCACCGACGGCAAGGTCGTCGTTCCCATGGTTTCCTCTATGGACCACAAGCGTGCGCTTGATAACGACGAGGGGCTCAACACGGGCGGTATGGGCACCGTAGCTCCCAATCCCTACTATACCGAGGATATTGCCGCCGAGTGCATGAGGACTATATTCATACCGACGGTTGAGGCTATGAAGAGTGAGGGGCGCGAGTTCCGCGGTTGCCTTTATTTCGGACTTATGTTGACACCGAACGGTCCTAAGGTTATCGAGTACAACTGCCGCTTCGGCGACCCTGAAACGCAGGTTGTGCTTCCTCTTCTTGAGTCCGACCTTCTTGAGATTATGATGGCTACCGCCTCGGGAAATCTTGAAAAATGTGAGGTTAAGTTTGCAAACAAGGCGGCTTGCTGTGTAATCATGGCTTCAAAGGGCTATCCCGAGAAATACGAAAGCGGCTTTGAAATTACAATGAGCCCCGAGGTGGCGGACACAACCTACGTTGCGGGTGCGAAGCTCTCGGACGGCAAGCTGCTAACCGCGGGCGGCAGAGTTCTCGGTGTTACCGCTGTTGACGATACGCTCGAGGGGGCAGTACGCTCGGCTTATGAAAAGGTTAAGGGCGTTAGCTTCGCGGGTGCATACTACCGCTCGGATATCGGTGCCCGTGCGCTCGCCGCTATGAAAAAGGATTGAGAGGACTTAAAGATGGTATATCGCATTTACGTAGAAAAGAAGCCCGGGCTCGAAAATGAGGCACGTGCGCTCCACTCGGAGATAAAGGAATTTCTCGGCATTGAGTCGGTAAACAGAGTGAGAATTCTCAACCGCTACGACGCCGAAAACATAACTCGTGAGCTCTTTGATTACGCTGTCGGTACGGTGTTCTCCGAGCCGCAGCTTGATAACGTATACACCGAGGTTGAAAATGATGGCGCAGTAGTATTTGCAACCGAATTTTTGCCCGGTCAGTTCGACCAGAGAGCAGACTCCGCGGCACAGTGCATACAGCTTATCTCTCATGGTGAAAAGCCCACGGTAGCAAGCGCCAAGGTGTATATGCTCTACGGCAGACTCACCGCCGACGAGGTAGCGCGTATAAAGCGCCACGTTATTAACCCCGTCGAGGCAAGAGAGGCGGAGCTTTCCCCAAAAACTACGCTGAAAACCGAGTACTCCGTGCCCACCGAGGTGCGCACTCTTGACGGCTTCCTTGAGCTCGACTGTGACGGACTCGCTAATATGATTTCTGATATGGGTCTTGCTATGGACTCGGACGATATTAAGTTCTGTCAGGATTACTTCAAGACCGAGGGGCGCTGTCCTACGGTCACCGAGATAAAAATGATAGACACGTATTGGTCCGACCACTGCCGTCACACCACCTTCAACACCACCGTTGACAAGGTGACATTTGAGGACGAGCTTCTCGAGTCGGCATTCAAGGACTATATCGCCTCACGCGAGTTCCTTGAGAGGACCAAGCCCATAAACCTTATGGATATCGGCACTATTGCCGCTAAATGCCTTAAAAGGGTAGGGAAGCTCGACGGACTTGACGAGTCCGAGGAAATCAACGCCTGCACGGTTAAGATTACCGTAAACGTTGACGGCAAGGACGAGCCTTGGCTTCTCCTCTTTAAGAACGAAACTCATAACCACCCCACCGAGATTGAGCCCTTCGGCGGTGCTGCAACCTGTATCGGCGGTGCAATTCGCGACCCGCTTTCGGGGCGCTCCTACGTTTACGGCGCAATGCGCCTGACGGGTGCTGCCGACCCGACAAGACCGATAGAGGAAACCCTCGCAGGCAAGCTGCCGCAACGTAAGATAGTAACCACCGCAGCCGCAGGCTACTCCTCGTACGGTAACCAGATAGGTCTTGCTACGGGTATTGTTGACGAAATTTATCACGACGGCTATGCCGCAAAGCATATGGAGGTCGGTGCTGTTATCGGTGCTGCTCCCGCAAAGAACGTAAGGCGCGAGGTTCCCGCACCCGGTGACGTTATCGTCCTTCTTGGCGGCAGAACGGGTCGCGACGGCTGCGGCGGCGCAACGGGCTCGTCGAAATCTCATAACCTCAAGTCGCTTGAAAACTGCGGTGCTGAGGTGCAGAAGGGTAACGCACCCGAGGAAAGAAAGCTTCAGCGCCTTTTTAGAAACGCAGAGGTTTCCTCTATGATAAAGCGCTGCAACGACTTCGGTGCAGGCGGTGTGTCGGTTGCTATCGGTGAGCTCGCCGACGGTCTTGACATTGACCTCAACGCAGTTCCCAAAAAGTATGAGGGTCTTGACGGCACCGAGCTTGCGATAAGCGAGTCGCAGGAGCGTATGGCAGTCGTTATCGAGCCCGAAAAGCTCGAGAGATTCCTCGAGCTTGCCGCTACCGAGAACCTCGAGGCAACCGTTGTAGCGAAGGTCAAGGCAGAGCCGAGACTAAAAATGGTCTGGAACGGCAAGACTATTGTAGATATCAGCCGCGAGTTCCTCAACTCCAACGGAGCAGAGAAGCATATAGAAATCGTAGCTCCGAAAATCCTCGATTACAAAAAGGCGACTCCCGCAAGCTTCGCCGGCGGTATGAAGGTGCTTGCCGAGGATCTCAACGTGTGCTCGAAGCGCGGTCTTTCCGAGAGATTCGACTCCACTATCGGTGCTGGTACTGTTCTTATGCCCTTTGGCGGCAAGTATCAGCGCACACCTATTCAGGCAATGGTACAGAAGGTGTCGGTTGAAAAGGGTCATACCGACCTCGCCTCTTATATGTCTTGGGGCTATAACCCCCACGTTTCCGAGAAGAGCCCCTACCACGGCGCATATCTTGCCGTAGTTGAGTCGGCGTCGAAGCTCGTTGCGACGGGTGCGGAATACCGTGACGTATACCTCACCTTCCAGGAGTATTTTGAGAAGCCCGGCAAGGATCCTAAGAGATGGGGTAAGCCCCTGTCAGCACTTCTTGGCGCATACAAGGCGCAGATGGAGCTCGGCATTGCCGCTATCGGCGGTAAGGATTCGATGAGCGGCTCGTTTGAGAAGCTTGACGTTCCCCCGACGCTCATCTCCTTTGCGGTTACCACCGACAAGGCAGAAAACGCTATCTCCCCCGAATTCAAGCGTGCAGGCAGCAAGGTCGTGCTCCTTTCGCCTGAGTACGATAATAACGGTCTGCCTGTCGCAGAGTCACTCATCGCTCTTTACGCGAAGGTAACGGAGCTTATGCGCTCGGGTAAGGTGCTCGCCGCTTATACGCCTACCGTTGGCGGTATCGCAGAGGCGGTGCTCAAGATGTCGATGGGTAACGGCCTCGGCTTTGCCTTTGAGCCCACGCTCACGCTCTCCGAAATCTTTGAATATAAGTATGGCTCCTTCCTTCTTGAGCTCGTAGACGACGAGCGAGTCGGCAAGACCGTCGGCGTCGTAACCGATACGCCCGTGTTCACCTACGGTGATGAAAAACTCGACACGGGTGCCGTCGTTAAGATTTATGAGGACAAGCTTGAGCCCATTTATTCCTGCAATGTCGAAAGCCCTGACAAAACGCCCGAGACGGTCTCCTATGAGGCAAAGTCGTGGGCTGCTCCGGCTGTTAAGTGCGCAAAGCCTCGCGTTCTTATCCCCGTATTCCCCGGCACTAACTGTGAGTACGACTCGGCAAAGGCTGTGGCTGACGCAGGCGCTCTGCCCGAAATATTTGTAATCAACAACCTCACCGCAGACGGTATCAAGCGCTCTGCTGAGACCTTCGCGAAGAAAATTTCGGAGTCACAGGCAATCTTTGTTCCCGGCGGCTTCTCGGGCGGCGACGAGCCCGACGGCTCGGGTAAATTCATTACCGCATTCTTCCGCGGCGCTGCCGTGAAGAGCGCTGTTACCGAGCTTCTTGACCGCCGTGACGGTCTTATGTGCGGTATCTGCAACGGCTTCCAGGCTCTTATCAAGCTCGGACTTTTGCCGTTCGGTAAGATTATTGACACCGACGAGTCTTGCCCGACGCTTACGTTTAATAATATCGCGCGCCATCAGTCGAAGATCGTGAGAACGAGAATTGCGTCGAATATGTCACCGTGGCTCTCTCTCACAAACGTAGGTGACGTCTACAACGTCCCGATTTCTCACGGTGAGGGCAAGTTCCTTGCAACCGACGAGATGATAGCGAAGCTTATAGCCGGCGGTCAGATTGCAACGCAGTACGTTGACCTTGACGGACGTGCTACCTACGATATTGACTACAACCCCAACGGCTCGGCGCTTGCTATTGAGGGTATCACCTCGCCCGACGGACGTGTCTTCGGTAAGATGGGACACTCCGAGCGCGTAGGTCGTGACCTTTATCGCAACGTCCTTGGCGACTACGACATCAAGATGTTCAAATCTATGGTTAAGTATTTCAAGTAAAAGTGCGAAAAATTTAACACGGGGCGGCTCAAACGCAACTTTGAGCCGCCTTTTTCATATTTTCAAAGGCAAATGCGCATAATATCCGCGAAGACGAAAAATCGTCAAAAAGCCGAAAGGAATATGAAAAATGGAAAAAAGCAAAAAACCTATGAAAACCGACAGCACAGAAAAAATGAATATAAGAAATTACCGCAAGGACGCCCCCGCTGCAATATCCGGTATTAACACTCCCGGTATTGACCTGCCCGCCTTCAATCCGCCCGTGCCAAACCGCGCATGGACCGCAATGCGCATGGGCCGCGATATCGACGAGCTCTCCCCCGAGGAAAAAGCAGACCTCTACCTCGGCAGAGATAACCAATTCTAAATAAAATGAGCCGACTCGGCGTGCCGAGTCGGCTTTCTCAAATATGGTAGAAGATAAAAAAGACAGCCACTTGATTTGGTAGTTAGAGAAGAAAGGGTATTGCTATGCGGGGTATAATATCAACTAATCGTTATGTGCACTGATAAGATAAGCTAACATCTCCGCATTACGCAAGATACCGCACGCGGTATGTGAACCTCGCGTCTTACGACGCAAGGTTCATTCACCATGCCTCTCCGTAAAAAAAGCAACCACTCTACTGAGCGGTTGCTTTTTTGGCGGAGAAGAAAGGATTTGAACCTTCGCGCCGGTTGCCCGACCTACACCCTTAGCAGGGGCGCCTCTTCACCACTTGAGTACTTCTCCATAAAACAAGCCGGTGAACTTGACTTGCCATAATATTATAGCAACAAAATACCCGTTTGTCAATACCTTTTTGGGATAATATTTAGACTAAAATCGAGTTTTCAAAATATTTTTCCAAAACACCTTGACAAAACAAGTAGAATTTAGTATAATGTTTAGCGTGCATAGGGGTGTAGCTCAGTTGGTAGAGTACTGGTCTCCAAAACCATGGGTCGTGGGTTCGAGTCCTTCCGCCCCTGCCAAAAATCGACAAGTTTCGAAAGAACCTTGTCGATTTTTACTTCTTCACTCTTCACTCTTCACTTTTTACTTTTCAATAAAATTTCCTTGTCGATTTTTGGCAAGTAATAAGTAATAGTGAGTAGTGAAAAGGTGCTGATGTAGCTTTTTGCCGTGGCAAAAAGCATTCTTAATTATATGCAGTTGAAAAGTAATAAGTTTTATGTTATACTTATCATAGCAAGTTGAAAGGTGGTAAGGTTATGGCAGACAGTCCGTTCATTATAAAATCAAAACGATACTGAAGATAAAGTCATTCACTCTATGCATGAAGAAACGCCAAATCGGACTACATATTCCGATTCGGCGTTTCGCATTTATATTAAGCTTTATAGATGAGATGAATATGCTTCGGACAAGAAACTCTTTAACACATCTATCTCACTTTGAAGTTTTTTGCCGATATCCGTTTGCTTGACGAGTATTCTACTGTC
>JAZOSP010000081.1:0-1332 GCA_045657165.1 Eubacteriales bacterium | reverse complement strand
TCAAAAACCGTCTGTGTGGCGTTTTCGGGGTGTGGCTCGTCACTTACCTTACTCCCGATTACCGTCGGCATTTCCGCGTTTGTACCGCCTATTTCGCGGTCTATCTTGACCGCCGCCTGCTGTTGCATGGTGTCGGTGATGTGGCTGTAGATGTTCAGCGTGGTTTCCGAGCTGATATGCCCTATCATAGCTGAGAGAGTCTTGATATCCATTCCGTTTTCGAGTGCCATCGTAGCGAAGGTGTGGCGCAGGTCATGGAAGCGTATTTTCTTGCAGTGCGACCTTTCGAGTATCAGTTGGAAGCGGTGATATACCGACGTTGGATTGCGCGGTTGCCCCTCGTTTACGGGTGACGGGAATATCCACTCGCCTTTTGTCTGCTCCTTTAGCTCTGCGAGAATTTCTATCATATCGGGCGGAAGGAGGATGGTTCGTATTGAGGATTTGGTCTTGGGTACGGATACGGAGCTTTGGTTTCCTGACTTAATTACCTGCCTTGAGATGTGGAGCTCGCCCGTCTGCAAATTGAGGTCACGCCATTTCAGCCCTATGATCTCGCCACGGCGCATTCCCGTAGTCAGCTCGAGGAGGAACATTTCGTAGTATCCTTCCTCTTTGGCTCTTGTGAGGAAGCGTAGTATCTCTGCCTGTGTCAGCACTTGCATCTCTCTCGACTTCTTGGGAGGAAGCTTGCATCCTATGGCAGGGTTGCTTGTGATCAGCCCCTCGACCACCGCCTTTTCCAGCGCGGTTCGGCAGGTGGTGTGGCAGGAACGTACCATTCTGTCGGATAAGCCCTCGCCGTGCTTTTCAACCAATCGCTTCCGTCCGCTTTTCTTTAGCCGAGAGTAGAATTGCTGTAGGTCGTTCTGTGTGAGCTTACATAGCGGTATTTTCCCGATTTCGGGAGTGATATGCGTGTAGATCCTGTTTTCGTAGCTTGCCTGCGTCGTTGCTCTGATCTTCGGCTTGGAGAAATTCTGATACCAGAAGTCAAGCCAATCTCCGAAGGGCATTTCGGGCTTCAGCCTGTCGCTTGTTCTACCGCATTGTTCTTTGAGTGCTTCAAGCTTCTCGGCGCACTCTGCCTTGGTTTTCGCCAAGACGTTTTTGGTTCGCGGATTGCCTTTTTCGTCGTAGCCTATCACGACTCGGCCTTCCCAGCGACCATCCTTGCGAAGGCGTATCGTTCCTTCGCCCTGTTTTCTCTTGTTGCTTGCCATCGTTTACTCCTTTATCATAATATTTTTTAACATATTACCCACTACGGCGGATGCGCTTTTTTGCATATCGCTCGTTACGTGGGTGTAGGTGTCAAGCGTGAAGCTGGCG
>JAZOSP010000080.1:0-1204 GCA_045657165.1 Eubacteriales bacterium | reverse complement strand
AAGGGCAATGATGGCGAGCTCGGCTTCCTCTATTCGTCTGACGGCATAATCCCCGAGGGTGTAACCTATATTTCAGGCTCAGCACTCGTTCCGGATTCCGTAACCGAAATCGTAATTCCCGAGGGCGTTACTAAGATAGATAACTACGCGTTCGGCGACCACCCCGCAGTTACCAAGATTACTCTCCCCTCGACAATCACAAGCATTGGAATGTACGCATTCCGTGGCGAGAACAGGACTCTTAGCACTCTCGTTCTTAACGGTACGACCACACTCGGCACTCAGTTTAGACTCGACCTCTTACCTTGGGTAGGAACCGTCGAGTTCGGCGGCACGAGCATTGCCGAAGGCATTCTTTACGATACCGTTAACAAAAATCAGTATGAGAGAAATGGCAGATACCGCTACATTAGTAACATCGTTATTCACGATAGCGTGAAGACGATAGGCAATAATGCCTTCTATCAGTGCGTTGGTATCAGATCCGTCACCTTTGGCTCGGGAATTGAGTCTATCTCAGGTGCGTTTAGTACCTGTACGAGTCTTTCCTCTGTTGACCTTTCGGCTTGCACTAATCTTACGACAATCGGCTCTTATGCATTCGGGGGCTGTCCCATAACCAGCCTTGTGCTCCCGAATAGCGTTACGACCATTGGTCAATACGCCTTCAACGGCAATAAGCTCGAAATTCTTACCCTTCCCGCGGGCGTTACCTCTATCGGTGCAAACGCCTTCAAGAGTAGCACCGAAAACCTGCTTACGAGATTCAACTTTGAGGGCACGTCTGCCGATTGGGATAAGGTGAGCCTTGCAGGTCCCTTCATCTCTGTTGCGGTTGACTGGTACTTTAACGGTAATAAGGTAACCGAATACACCGCTTCGGGCGACACCGCTGCTCCTTATCTCTTTGCTAACTGCGCGTCTCTTGAGAGCGTGACTCTCACGGGCGTTACCACCGTCGGCGACTACGCATTCCAGGGCGCGAAGATTACCGCCCTTGACCTTACGGGCGTTGTCACGATTGGTCAGTATGCGTTTGCCGGCTGCACCGAGCTTACGAGCGCAATTCTTCCCGAGGGTGTCGAGTCGATTGGTAACTGGGCGTTCGGACAGTGCACCTCGATAACCAAGGTTACAATTCCTTCGACCGTTAAAACCTTCTCCGGCTCACCCTTCGCACAGTGCACCGAGATAGATGAGCTCG
>JAZOSP010000079.1:0-51830 GCA_045657165.1 Eubacteriales bacterium | reverse complement strand
GCATCAATCCCGTTGCAGCTCCTCACGACGTTGAGGTTACAAAGATGGACGAGACAGGTGTTGAAATCACACTTAAAATTACAGTTATGCCCGAAATCACAATCGAGGGCTACAAGGGCATCGAGGCTGAAAAGAAGGTAGCAAGAGTTACCGAGGCTGAGGTTACCGCAGAGCTTAACCGCGTTCGTGAAAGAAACGCAAGAACCGTTGAAGTTACCGACAGAGCTGCAAAGAACGGCGACGTTTGCAACATCGACTACGAGGGCTCCGTTGACGGAGTAGCATTTGACGGCGGCAAGGGCGAGGGTCATGACCTTAAGCTCGGCTCCGGCTCTTTCATTCCCGGCTTTGAGGATCAGATAGTCGGAAAGAATATCGGTGAGGAGTTTGACGTTAACGTAACCTTCCCCGAGGACTACCATGCAAAAGAGCTTGCAGGAAAGGCTGCAGTGTTCAAGACCAAGCTCAACGCTATCAAGTTCGAGGAGCTCCCTCTGCTTGACGACGAATTTGCAAAGGACGTTTCCGAATTTGACACTCTTGATGAATATAAAGCTGACATCAAGTCTAAAATGGTAGAGAGAAACGAAAAGAAGGCTGACGCCGACGTTGATAACGCGCTTGCAGAGGCTCTTATGGAGAAGCTCGTTGCAGAGATTCCCGAGCCCATGTTCGAGGCAGAGACCGAGAACTACGTTCGCGACTACGATTCAAGACTCCGCCAGAGCGGTCTTGACCTTTCCACCTACTTCAAGTACACCGGGCTCACCCTTGAGGCGCTTCGCGAGCAGCTTCGTCCTCAGGCAGAGCGTCAGGTTAAGGTAAGACTCGCGCTTGAGAAGATTGCAGAGCTTGAGGCTCTTACCGTGTCCGACGAGGACGCTGACGGCGAGTACGACAGAATTTCCAAAGCGTATAACGTGCCCGTAGAGCAGGTTAAGAATATGATTGCCGTAGAGGACATCAAGGCTGACCTTCTCGTAGCGGCTGCTATGAAGCTCGTCAAGGACAACGCAAAAATCAGAAAAGCAAGAAAGTCTACCAAGAAAGCTAAAGAAGCAAAAGAGGCAAAGGAAGACTAATTAATACGGCCGACGGTCAGGTGGCCTTGACTGTCGGCTGTTCTCAAATCTATACAAAGTGAGGTAAAAAGAATGGCACTTGTTCCCGTAGTCGTAGAGCAGACCTCAAGAGGTGAGCGCTCCTACGATATTTATTCAAGACTCTTAAACGACAGGATTATATTCCTCGCCGACGAGGTCAACGACGTCACCGCCTCGCTCGTCGTGGCACAGCTTCTCTACCTTGAGGCGCAGGACCCTGACAAGGACATTTACCTTTACATTAACAGCCCCGGCGGCTCTATTTCCGCAGGTATGGCTATCTACGACACTATGAATTACATCAAGTGCGACGTATCCACGATTTGCGTGGGTATGGCGGCTTCTATGGGCGCGTTTTTACTTTCAAGCGGTGCTAAGGGCAAGAGATTTGCTCTCCCCAACGCTGAGGTTATGATACACCAGCCTCTCGGCGGCATGAAGGGTCAGGCAACGGATATCAAAATTCACGCAGACCACATCATAAGAATCCGCGAGAAGCTCAACCGTCTTCTTTCAGAGCAGACCGGCAAGCCTCTTGAGACCATTGAGCGCGACACCGAAAGAGACAACTTTATGAGCGCCGACGAGGCATGCGCTTACGGTCTCGTTGACAAAGTAATCACCAAGAAGGAACTTTAATAATGGCTGAAAACCGTAATGACTCACTGCGCCACTGCTCCTTTTGCGGCAGAGATGAAACCGAGATATCCTTTCTCCTTCCCGCCCGCGACGGCAAGTGCTATATATGTGACAGCTGTATTTCGGTGTGCTCCGATTTTCTCGAGGAGCACCTCTCGGAGATAGAGGATGAGGGCGAGGAATTGACCTTCTCCACCCTGCCACGCCCAAGAGAAATCAAGGCTATGCTTGACGAGCACGTAATAGGACAGGACGAAGCAAAGCTTGCTTTATCAGTAGCGGTATACAATCACTACAAGAGAATCCTGACACTTGATGAGAGCGGCAAAAGAGGAAAAAAGAAAAAGGCTGACGCGGCACCTGACGATGAGGTCGAGATGCAAAAATCAAACGTCCTAATGCTCGGTCCTACCGGAGTTGGCAAAACCTATATTGCCCAAACGCTTGCGAAGAGCTTCAAGGTGCCCTTTGCAATAGCAGACGCGACTACTCTCACCGAGGCGGGCTACGTCGGCGAGGACGTTGAGAATATACTTCTGCGCCTCATTCAGGCGGCAGACTACGACGTCGAGCGCGCCGAGCACGGTATAATCTACATTGACGAGATTGACAAAATCGCTCGCAAGGGTGAGAATCGCTCTATAACTCGCGACGTATCGGGCGAGGGAGTGCAGCAGGCGCTTCTCAAGATTCTTGAGGGCACGGTGGCAAACGTTCCGCCACAGGGTGGCAGAAAGCACCCGAATCAAGAATTCATACAGATTAACACCAAGAACATTCTCTTTATCTGCGGCGGCGCCTTTGAAGGCATAGAGTCGATAATCGAAAAGCGGCGCGGCAATCAGCAGATAGGCTTCAACACCGAGAAAAAGACGGCGAAGGAGCGCGTGGAGCGCGGCGTTTACAAGGACGTTATCGCCCACGACGTTGTAAAATACGGGCTTATTCCCGAGCTTGTCGGAAGACTCCCCGTTATTGTGACGCTTGACAATCTTGATGAGGAAGCGCTCGTCAGGATAATCAAGGAGCCAAAAAATGCTCTTTACAAGCAGTATCAGAAGCTGCTCGCGCTTGACGGCATAGAGCTTACCTTCGATGAGGAGGCGCACCGCGCGATAGCGCATTTGGCAATCGAGCGTGAGACGGGGGCGAGAGGCTTGCGCTCAATACTCGAGGGTATTATGATGAAGCCTATGTACGAGCTCCCATCCGAGGAGGGCGTTAAGGCAGTAAGAGTTACCGCGGGCTTTGTGCGCGGCGAGGAGGAGCTTGTCGTAATACGCGAGTCGGAAGCTTAAAAAATTATTTACAGAGCCGCGAAATAAAGCGCGGCTCTTTTATATTAAAATAAAATATTTTGTGTATGTTGTACAAACCTAGAAAATTATTTTTTGTTTTTTTGGATATTTTTCATTTTTCCTATTGACAAACGCAAAAAAATATGTTATAGTATAGGTGGAAGCGGGAAGTACTTCACAAAAACGAAGGAGGATATGCCAATGCAGAGTTATGAAGAACCCTTTCATTTGAATACTCACCGTACGGAAAGTGGCAATATGGCGCGTATGTTGTCTGCGGCGGTGAGTCCACACACTTCGTTCGAGAAAGCTTGATTTCACATATACGTAATCGGTCACGGTGCCATTCACCGTTTTGTAGAATATTTACGATTGTATTTTAGGCGTTTTCGAACCCCGCGGTAGCGGTAAAATACATTATATATAAGGTATGAAAAATCACAAAAGAGGCATTGAAGCCGAAAAATGAATAAAAGAAGCGGTTGCTCACGCAACCGCTTTTCTTTATTTTTTGCTTTTTCTGTATGCGAGAGGGCTGGTGGTCATATACTGCTTGAAAATCTTGTGGAAATAGTTAGGATTGGAGAAGCCGCTCATCTCCGCTATCTCGTTGACGGGAACGTCGGTCTCGGAAAGCAGGCGCAGTGCCCTGTTAATACGGATACCGTTGATGTAGTCGATAGGCGTTTTTCCTATGCTGTCCTTGAACATTTTCGTAAAGTAGTCGGGAGATACCGTTATCATATCGGAAAGCGTTTCTATGTAAATCTTCTCGCCTGAGTTCGAGTCGATATAATCAAGAGCGGGGCGAAGACGCATTACGTTATGATATATCATACGGTCGAGCTCATCACGCGAGCCGCAGTAGAAGCGAAGGAGCGCTGTCATAATGCGGTATATATTCGCTCTTATCGGCAGCTTGTAGCAAACGTCCTTTGAAACGTACTCGTCATATGAATCGTTCATCGCGAGAAGGAGAGTTTCGTATATCGGATGTCCTTCCTTAAATACGGTTATTCTGTTCTTCGACTGCACGTAAAACATATAGTATATTTCGGTATCGAAGTTCTCCATATTTGCCTCGATTATCGAGGAATCGAAAACCATACCGCGAACGCTCGCGGAGCATTCGGTAGCCTCGACCCTAAAAACCATAGTGGGAGGCACGTAGAGGAAATCACCGCGGGCAGCCTCCACGGTTTCGGTGCCAATCTGCACCTTCACGCTGCCGCCTATAACCTCTATGATTTCCATAGACTCGGGGTGATAGCCCGAGACGATAATTCCCTCACCGCTTGCAGAATACATTCTGAGGGGAAATTTGTTTTCCTCTGACATAGCAAGGCTCCTTAACAACAATATGACTTTATTATATCAAATTTTTCACAGCTTGTAAATACCGAAGTGTCAAATTTAAGGATTTTTATGTTCAAAGTGGGGAAAGTGAACGGAAAATGCGTCAATAGAAGGTTGCGACCTCGGGCTCGGGCTTTGCCGAGTAGGTGATTTTGTTCACTGTAAGCGTGGGACCGACTCCGCGATAAAGCTTTGAATATTCCTCGGTGAGCTTACCCTCAACCGTTACCCAGTCGCGTGTTTTGAGGTCGAGCCTGCCCATCCCCTTTGCAACAACGCCTCGATAGGCGATATCGTCGGCACAGCAGGTCATAATATGACGTCCTATGGCGTACTGACCGCGCGGGAGCGACGAGTCGAGAGCGCAAATGCCCTTGAAACTGACAGTCTTGCCGTTATACTTTGAAAAGTCCTCTGTCATGTCACGGTAGAAGATGGCAAAATCCTCGTCCTTGACAGTAATGACGGGGGCGTTAATATCGTAAGGCAGTGGGTCCTCGATGTTGTCAAATTCAATCTCACCGTTCACGTCCTCGTAGCAGATATTTGCCTTGCGGCTGACACCGCGCACGAGCTTGTGAAGCGCCATTTTATCGGTTGTGGCAGTCGTACGGTTGAAAACTGCCATCTCGCAGCTCGTAAGCTTATCAACCGTCAGCTGGCGCATGTTCGCGTTATAGGAGAGGATTGTCGTAGAATCGGCGATAAAAATCTCCTGATATACCATGAAATTCTGCGGCAGAGCGTTATAGAAGCTATCAAGAGTCCACATTCCGTTATACTCTACCACGACGATATCCGCGCCCGCGCGCTTTTGCATAGCCGAGAGGCGGTCGACGGTTATGCTCTGCTCGTCCTCAAATCGAGCAAAGGAGACGTTCTCGCCAAGCTCGGCGGGGTCAAGCTCCTCCTCGCCCTCCTCGCACTGTATTATGAGATACTTTCTTGTCCCGTCATTGAAATTCGGGTCGCGCATGGTTTCGCTGATGAAGCGTGTCTTCCCTGCCTCAAGAAAGCCGGTAAATAGATATACTGCAACTTCCATAATCAGATTTTGAACAGTTCCTTTATTTTTTCGTTATTAATTCCGGAGCCTATGACACAAAGCCTGCCGATGACCCCCGCAGAGCCGACACGCACGTCAGCCTCGCCCGGCACGTAATCAAAGTGAAGCCAAGTGCCGCCCTCGCCCTCGACGATACCCTTTGCGCGTAAAATCATGCCGTAATCAGAATCCTCGTCAAATTGCTCGAGAATTTCGAGAAGCTCGTTACGGGTGAATTTCCTCGTGGTTTCAGCACCGAAGCTCGAGAACACCTCGTCGGCGTGATGATGGTGGTGACCGTGACCGCCGCAGCCACAGCTGCACTCCTCGCCGTGCTCGTGGTGATGGTGGTGCTCGTCGTGCTCGTGCTCATGCTCGTGGCAATGACAATGCTCGCCGTGGTCGTGGTGGTGATGGTGCTCGTCGTGCTCGTGCTCATGCTCGTGGCAATGACAATGCTCGTCGTGGTCGTGGTGGTGATGGTGCTCGTCGTGCTCATGCTCATGCTCGTGGCAATGACAATGCTCGCCGTGGTCGTGGTGGTGATGGTGCTCGTGCTCCTCGACGAGCGCGTTAATAGCTTCCTCGAGGGTATCTCGATTTTCCATAGCGGCTAGGATATCAGCGCCCGTGAGCTTGTCCCACGGGGTTGTGACGATGGTTGCGCCCGGGTTATGCTCGCGAAGAAGCGCTACACACTCGGAAATTTTCGCGTCCTTCGCATTATCGGTATGCGAGAGAACGATTGCCGTAGCGCTCGCAATCTGGTCGTTATAAAACTCGCCGAAGTTCTTCATATACATTTTGCATTTATTGACGTCGGCAACGGTTGTAAGTGCGTTGATTTTAGCAGTGTCGGACTCGACTGTCTTTGCCGCGCGCATAACGTCGGAGAGCTTACCGACTCCGGACGGCTCGATTATTACCCTGTCGGGATTATAGTCGGCGAGTACCTTCGCAAGCGCCTTTGAAAAATCACCGACGAGCGAGCAGCATATACAGCCAGAGTTCATCTCGGTTATCTCAACACCCGCGTCGGCGAGAAAGCCGCCGTCAATGCTGATATCGCCGAACTCGTTTTCGATAAGCACTACGCGCTCGCCTGCGTATGCCTCGGATATAAGCTTCTTTATAAGAGTGGTTTTACCAGCGCCGAGAAAGCCGGAAAATATGTCGATTTTAGTCATAGCAAAAATTGCCCTCGGGCAATCCTCCTTAGATAATATTTTAACATTATAATTATAATACACACGTCGCGCTTTGTCAAGTCACACTCATTACAAAAAAAGCGCACTGCAGTGCGCTTTTTTGCTGTTTTATTTAACAAGCTCGCAGAATTCCTCAATCTGCTCAGCGATTGAGGCAAGACCCGCACGCCAGAAATTCCTGTCGGTAAGGTCGATTCCCGCAATTTTCGCCGCGTCCTCACAGCTTGAGGTGCCGGTGGCGCGGAGAAGCCTTTTGTAGGTGTCGGTAAAGCTCGCACCCTCCGACTTATATTTCGCGTAAAGACCGCGGGCAAAGAGAAGACCGAATGCATAGGGGAAGTTATAGAAGCTGAGACCTCCACTGTAATAGTGACCCTTGCAAAGCCACATATAAGGGTGCATAAAGCTCTCGTCAAGACCCTCGCCGTACGCCTTTTTCTGTGCGGCTATCATAAGCTCACACATTCTGTCAGCGCCCATAAACTCGGTAGGACGGTGCTCGAATACCGATGACTCAAAGGTATAGCGAGAATAAATATCGACTATAACCTGTGTCGAGTC
Organism: Eubacteriales bacterium; assembly: GCA_045657165.1. Lineage (GTDB taxonomy): Bacteria > Bacillota > Clostridia > Oscillospirales > CAG-272 > UBA1740. The sequence continues at coordinate 44,620 of JAZOSP010000079.1, read as the reverse complement.
CATAAGCTGACTTTCAAGGAGCGCAAGCTTCTCTTCCCTATCAGTCGACTCGGCAATTGCCGTGCTTACCACGAGCACCTCGTTGAAGGTAGAGGCGGTTTCGGCAACAGGCATAGAGTAGTCGCGGTTGAGGGGCGAGTTTTTGTAAACCTGACGGTCGTGGAAGGAGTGACCGAGCTCGTGAGCAAGCGTTACGACGTCGCTAAAGGAGCCGTCAAAGTTTGTGAGCACACGGCTCTCTCCCGCGGAATGTACCGCGCAGTCAAATGCTCCGCCGACCTTACCCTCTCTTGGATAAAAGTCAATCCAAGAGTTATCAAACGCTTCCTTAACCATATCGTGAAGCTCGGGGTCGAACTTACCGAAGATAGCGAGAAGATAGTCGCGTGCGTCCTCGGCGGTGTATTTCTTATCCGATTTGCCCATAGGAGCAAAGAGGTCGTACCAAGGAAGCCCATTCTCATGACCGAGCGCACGCGCCTTTGCAAGAAGATATTTACGGAATACGGGGAGATATTCCTCCATTGCCGAGATTAGCGCCTCAAGCGTTTCCATTTCCATCCTCGAGGAATTGAGAGCCTTATCAAGCGGTGAAGCATAACCGCGGCGACGCGCCTCGCTTATCACCTGGTGCTTTATACTGTTAAGTGCAAAGGCAACCGCCGTTTTTATGCCGTCGTATGCCGCAAGCTCTGCCTCATATGCCGATTTACGCACCTCAGGCGAGGGGTCGTAGGCAAGGTTTCTTACCGCGGAGAGCGTAATGCTCTCGCCCTTATAATCCACCTTAACGGTGCTTGTGAGCGCGCTCTGAAGGTCGCTCCACGCCGAAGCACCCGAGATATTCATCTCGGAGAAAAGCTCCTCCTCGGCGTCGGAGAGCAAATACTTTGAGTCCTTCACTATGCTCGTAAGAAGGAACCCGTGCTCGCGAAGATATTCGTTACCTGCAATAAGCTCCTCGATATTCTCGGTCGCGGCAACCATTTTATTAAGCGCTGCCGAGTCTGCCGCGGTAGCACTCATCTTACCCATAAGAACGCCCATGGTGCTTGCCGCCTCGCCGTCCTGCGTATTGGCGCTGTAACGGAGATTGCAGAAGGTAAAGAGCTTTGATACAAGCTCGGAGAGCGACTCCTCACGGTGAAGATATCCTACGAGAAAATCCTCAGAGGTGAGTGAGGGCGCCAGCTCCTTAAACGCGCGGTAATCGGCAATTTTTTCATCAAGAGCCTTCATATCCGCAGCAAAATTAGGGTCGTCAAAGCCCCTGTAAAGTATAGATAAATCCCAATTGCTGTTCATAAAAAATCCTTATCTGATATTGTAATTTGAATTTTCGACGTACTCCTCGTACGCCTCGTCGGTGACACCGCCGCACTTTATTATATCCGAATAGAGCTTGCCGCTACCTTTAAGCGTGCGCTCCTCGGTTTCATAATCAACGTGAACGATACCGAATCTCGCGCTCTCGCCCTCTCGCCACTCAAAGTTATCAATGAAGCTCCAGTGATAGTAGCGCTCGATACGGTTGTCGGTTTCGGATACGAGCTTCAGCTGGTCATAGATAAAGCGCGGGCGGTGTGAGTCTGTATTGTCGCAGGTGCCGTTCTCGGTGATGTAGACGGGCAAATCTCTGCCGTATTTGTCCGAAAGCCTATTCGACAGCTCGATAAGCCCCTCGTGGTATATCTCCCAGCCGAGGTCGTTTTTAGCACAGTTATCACGCACGCCGTCGGCAAGACCCGACACGGTGCTTCGCGAATAGTAGTTTATACCTATAAAATCGCAGTATTTTCCGCGCTTAACACCCTTGCGGCGACGCACGGGGAAAACGCACTTCCCCGTCATCATAGCCTCGGTTATAGCACCCTGGAATAGGTGCTCGGTGAGACGGGCGGCGAATTTATGCCAGAGATTTTTCGAGCTTTTCGGCTCGAAAACGCGCAGGTGGTTTGCAAAGCTGACAAGCGTTTTGTCCTTGCCCATAGCCTCGCGCTTTTCGTGTATCATCTTATAAGCGCGGATATGCGCGGCGGTCATGTTTGAAAAAGCGCTAACAAGTGCCGAAAGCGACCTTTTCTCAGGCGGCCACATGCCGTAGTAAAGGCTGTTTAAGGAATAGACGTTCGGCTCGTTTATCGTGATATACTCGTCAACGATATCGCCAAGATAATCAACGACACGCTCGGCAAAGCTAAGGAATATATCTGCCGACTCCTTATTAGTCCACGCACCCATATCCTCAAACCAGAGGGGATTTGTGAAATGGTGGAGAGTGAGAAGCGGCTTTATGCCCTTTGATATAATATACTCAATTTCCTCTCTGTAATGCGCGAGAGCCTCGACGGAAAACTCGCCGCGCGCAGGTTCAATGCGGCTCCACTCAATACCGAGGCGGTAAACTTGAAGCCCCATATTTGCCATAAGGTCTATGTCCTCGCGCCAGCACCTGTAATGGTCGGCAGCGCGCACGGGAGAGGTTCCGTCATAGATTTTACCCTCAGCGGCAAATCTCGCCCAATTGTTATTTTGGTCGCCGCCCTCAATCTGCGTCGCGGCTGTGGCTGTACCGAGGAGAAGACCGTCTTTAAGCTTGAATTTCATCGCTTACCTCGCTCTCTTTTCTTGCCTCGAGGTCACAGAGAATCTCCGAGTACATTTTCTCGTCAATTTTGAACTTCTTATGATAAATAATGAAGCCGACGAGTATACAGATAAGCGGGAATATCATCATCGCTATCTTCATAATCCAAACTCCCGAGTCGGGTGTGGAATTTATAAGCTTTTCTATAAGAACCTCGTCCTTGGTTTTAGAGATAGCATTTGCAATAGCATTAATACCCGAGATGATGAGGGTCAGCGAAACGACACCCTTGCTGATAGCGCTGCCGAACTGATTTATAAAGGGCTGAACGGCAAAGCTGACTGCCTCGTTACGCTTGCCGAGCTTCCACTCACCGTACTCGATAGCGTCGGCAAGGAAGAGGAGCATAAGCAGCTGAATGAACGCCTGTGCAAAGAAAAGACCGAGTCCCGCAACTACAATAAGCGGCAGCCACTCAAAGGAGAGGAAGAAGATTACATAGGAGATGACGACTGCAACCATCGAGCCGAAATAGAGCTGCTTTCTCGTGAATTTCTTCCTGAAAAGCGGAAATACAGAGAGTGCTGTCAGCTGTGCTACGGCAAGGACTGCCGCAAATACCATATAAACGTCAGCGTCCTTGTATGCATAGGTGAAATAGTAAACACCAAACGCCGTGGTAGTCGAGTAGCCTATCATAAAGAGCGCCATAGCTATCGCGGTTATCATAAGCTGGTCGTTTTTGATAAGTGCACCCCACATATCGCGAAGCGAGGTGCGCTCAACATTCACAAGCGAGGTCCTGTCCTCCTTTACGCCAAAGAGTGTAAAGAGCTGGAAGCCGCACATAATAGCTACGACTATAATTGCGAACATAAAGTAAATATCGCGCTTTTCCATACCCGTGAAGGCAAAGAGGTTGGGCACGTTGGTATAGATAAGCACCATAGCGAACATACCGACGTTAGCGCAAATACGGGCAAACGCACCTATTCCCTCTCGCGTTTTCTGATCCTTCGAAATTGCCGGCATAAGCGACCAATAGGATATATCGTTTGCCGAGAAGAAGATACTGAAAAGCAGATATGTAGCGGCAAGCAAAATTATATGCCACGTCTCATCCATTTTGATATTATGGAACATAAGCACCGTGAGAGCGCCCGTGCCTATCATACCACCAAAAATCCACGGCTTGAACTTGCCCCATTTTGTTTTTGTATTATCAACGACGGTTCCCATAAAGGGGTCAATTACCGCGTCGAATATACCAAAGAGTGTAAGCATAATGCCGGCAATACCAAGACCTGCGTCGGACAGTCCCACGACGTCGGTCAGGTGGTTGAGAAGATACATACTGACGAGAGTATAAAGCGCGTCTCTGCCGACAGTACCGAGACCGAAGAAATATTTGTTACGTTTCATTTGTTTGTCCATTTTCGTTTTTCCTTTCGTAAAATGGGTTGATTTTCTAAGATGAGGCACTCACCGTTCGATTCGTTTGCAAGACAGGCGCATTAACAGGCGCGCTTGGGGTGAGAGCACCAGTCAGTGAGTAAATGAAAGAAGCCTGAATTCATAGGGGAGAAGCTTTTCTGTAAGCTTGCCCGAATAATTCGAGATAACCGCCTCACCGCTGATACCTAAAGGCACTCGAGACTTACGAGTGGAGAAATTAAAGAGCGCGACAAGGCTCTCGCCTTCATAGGTTCTCTTAAAGGCATAGACATTTCTGCCACTATATATCTCCGAAAAATCGCCGAATTTCAGTGTATCGCTATTCTTTTTATAGCTGTTTATTTTCTTAAAGAAGGCTATTACTCCGTCGGGGTCGGATGAGTCGCGCTCGACGTTTACCTCGGTGTAGTTCGGGTTGATTTTAAGCCAAGGCTTACCGCTTGTAAAGCCTGCTCCCACCTCGCCCGTCCACTGCATAGGGGTCCTCGCATTGTCGCGCGAGGTTTTCTTTATGAGCCTCCAACGAAAGGGATTTATGATACCGAGTGACCTTGCCATCTTATCAACGTTATGGCTCTCAATATCCATTATTTCATCAAGGCTGTCGAACGCGCCGTTTGTCATTCCTATCTCCTCGCCTTGATACACAAAGGGTGTGCCTCGGAGCGAGAATATGAGTCCGAGCAGCATTTTTGCGCCCGCCTTGCGATACTCACCGCCACGGGTGAAGCGCGTGACCGAGCGCGGCTGGTCGTGGTTTTCAAGATAGCATGTGTTCCATCCAAGACCCGTTTGCCATTTGGTAAGAGTTCTCATCAGCTTTTTCGGCTTGAAGCGGGTCTTGAACCACTTGACTCCTATCTGGTCGCATTCCATATGCTCAAAGGCGAATACCATATCAAGCTCGCCTCGCTCGGGGGCGGCAAGGTCGCGAGCCATAGGCACGTCAACCATAACCGTCTCGCCTACCGTAAAGGCGTCGTAATTATCCATCACGTCACGGCGCAGGTCAGCGAGTATTTTATGAGTACCCTCGGTTGAGATATAATGCTCCTTACCGGTGAGGGCGAGGCGCTTTTTACCGTCGGCGTAGCTGCGCTTATGTATTACGTTTATAACGTCGCAGCGGAAGCCCGAGACGCCCTTATCGAGCCAGAAATGCATAATCTCCTTGATTTCCTCGTAAACCTCAGGATTATCCCAATTGAGGTCGGGCTGCTTCTTTGAGAAAAGGTGGAGGTAATACTCATTATTTACAGGGTCGCCAAACGGCTCCCACGGGCAGTCGGCAAAGAAATTGCCCCAATTGTTGGGCAAGCCGCCGTCTCCTCTTCCCTTTTTGATTACGTAGTAGTTCTTATACTTTTCCTCGCCTCTAAGTGCCCTCTGAAACCACTCGTGCTCGTCGGAGGTGTGGTTTATAACGAGGTCCATAATTATGCGTATACCGCGTGCGCGCGCCTCTCTGAGCAGCTCGTCAAAGTCTTCCATCGTGCCAAGCTCGGGCTGAATATCCTTGTAATCGGATATGTCGTAGCCGTTATCGTCGTTCGGGCTTTTATATACCGGCGAGAGCCAGATGACGTCAATGCCAAGTCCTCCGAGATAATCGAGCTTTGAGATTATGCCGCGTATATCACCGACACCGTCACCGTCTGAGTCGCAAAAGGAACGGGGATATATCTGATAAACCGTGGAGCTTTTCCAGTATTTCTCATTCATAGCTATGCCCTCGCATTACCGAGGATTTTTTCGATTAGCTTTACAAAGCCAACGGTTGCCTCGCATAGCGTGCCGCTGTTGTCGAAGCAGTAATCGTACGAGTAATTCTCTACCCCGTCGTCTGCTGAATTTCCGTAAGCTGAGCGCTTAGTCCTCTCGCCGCCGCGGATAAGCAGCGTTTTTGCCTCGCTGCCCGTTGCACTGACGAATTTAGCTATCTCCTCGGGCTCTCTTATGTGAACGAACATGATTTCCCTGTCGGAAAGAAGAAACTCCTTATATTTTTCGGTAGCCCACACAGTCGGGTAGTCGTTATACTCTATCGAGAGCCGCTTTAGGTCTGCAAGGAACTTGCGCGACTTATCGTCCTTTCTGCCATCCCAGCCGCACATTGCGGCAATCTCCTTTATGGGCGTTATAGATGATATATTCTCAACCTTAAAGTGCTCTGCCGCTATCTCGCAAAGCGTGTCCTTACCGACGCCGCCCGCACCGTTTATAACTATAACCGCTTTTTTCATTTTTCCTCCGCGCCCGTGCGCACGTTTATTTTTACTTTTAATAGTACCGTATATTAATATATCACATCTTACGATGAAAGTCAATGCATTTGAAAGCCCCGCACTCACGGTGACGTCTTAAAAAGACAAACCGATATGAGTGCGGAGCTTCGTATTAGCTTCCTGTCCAGCCGCCGTTATCTAAGTTTCCGCCGCCGGAGCCGCCCGAGCTCTGGTCGTCATTGCACGTAACGGTAAGCGACTCAAAGTCCGAGGATGATTTAGCAACGCTCGCCCATTTGGCGCGCGTGCCGTTATATTTTACGGTATCGAGGTCATCGGCAGCCGCAAGGGCGCCTGCCGCTATCTCGGTGACAATTTCTGGTATCAAAATCTCGCTAACCGTATTATCGGTAAGACCGGTTATAACACAGCTCGTACCGGTGGACGTGAAGGTAAACGCCGACATTTCGGGACGCACCTCGAATTTTGCAACGTAGCTAACACTCTCGCTCACGGAGAAGCTATAGGATACTGCCGAGGAAAGAAAATTATTCTCACCGTCATACCAGCCAAGGAAGCGGTATCCAAGGTTTGCTGATGCAGTAACAGTAGTAGCTTCGCCGTACTCGAGCTGACCGCCGCCGCTTACGCTGCCTGCGTTTGCAGCGCCCACGGAAGCTATGACACTGTATATGTTTTTCTCCCATGAGGCGCAAAGCTCCACAGGCTCGGTTATATCCGATACGGCAAGCGACGCGCCCTCACCGTCGGTTATAGGCGTGCCGTCAAGCAGCCAGCCGAGGAAGGTATGGCCCTCGCGCACCGGCACGGGGAGAGTGTATGAGGAGTTATAAGGAATACTGCTTTCGGTATCGGAAAGCGTGCCCTCAAGTGGGTTAAGCGTTACCGAAACACTGCTCTCTCTTACAATTTTCAAGGTGTAGGTAGCGCTTGCAACCGAGTCCTTCGCGGTTACGGTTAGATAAAACGTATTTTCTCCGGTGGTGAGCCCACCTGCAATCTTGTTATTCATAACCTCGTTTCCAAGGGTATCGCGCGAAAGTGTCCAGCTTGCTCCCTTGCTGACTGAAATTATATCCGAAAGCGACAGCGAGTCCTTGTCTACCCCAACGGAAAGCGTGATTGTAGACGCGTCAATCTCACCGCCGACAGCAGCTGTGACCTTCGCCTCTACCGCCTCCCATACGGCGTAAAGAGTTGTTTTGACCCTCAAAACGTTCTCGCTAAAATCCCAAGGATTTTTACCGTCCACGGTGGTTGACCAGCCGACGAAAAAGTGACCCGTTTTAATCGGAGAAACAGGCTCTACGAGATGGGCTCCGTTTGGTTTTTCAAGCACAAGCTCGTCCGTGCCGTTTGAAAAAACACCGCCGTTAGCGTCGTACGTGATAACAACGCTTGCGGGGGCGCACGAGGAAAGCACGGCGGCTGCTATAACAAGGATAAAGCTGAAAAGAATCAACACAGAATTCAGTTTTTTCATATACCCTCCCAAAAATTTGTCAAATACTACAAAGTTATTATAACATTTGTACAATAAAATGTCAATAGAGCAAGGTGCACTAAATACGGTGTTGCCTTTTGGTAAAAATGCGTTTTGATGTAAATTTCTTCAATACGTGCGGTGATTTTCACAAAATTTGGCGATAGCATTTACTTTTTGGGTAAAACGCTGTATAATAAATACAGAACACAAAGTGCGAGGTTTATTATGAACGAACGGTTGTTTGGTACTCTTGCTACGGGCGAGGCGGTGCATTTATATACACTGACTAACGGGTCTGCCACGCTGACTGTCACAAGCTACGGTGCGAGGGTCGTTTCCTTTGTAACCTACGGGAGAGATATCGTCGGCGGCTTCGACACGCTTGAGGGCTATGTTGCCGACGACTCGCACCAAGGAAGCACGATAGGCCGTGTGGCTAACAGGATTGAGGACGCCTCGTTTACTATGGACGGCGCGATATATATGCTCCCCGACAACGACGGGGGCTCTTGTCTCCACGGCGGTGAGGGATTTGATACACGGGTCTGGGAAACCAAAGACGCGAGCGATGACAGCGTAACCTTCTGTTACTATTCCGAGGACGGCGAGGACGGCTTCCCATCAGGGCTTGCCGTAACGGCAAAATACACTCTTTCGGGGAGCGACTTACTGATAGAATATTCTGCAACACCCGACGGCAAAACTCCTATTGCCCTTACTAACCACACCTATTTCAACCTTGACGGCATAGGCGGTGACATCGCCGAGCACACAGTTAAGCTTTTTGCCGACCGCTATACTGCCGTTAACTCCAACCTAATACCGACCGGAGAGCGCCCGTGGGTTGACGGAACCGTATACGACCTGCGAGGAGGTCGAAAAATCGGCGAGGTGCTTGAGAACGGATTTTTGGGATATGATAATTATTTTCACTTAACCCCGAGAGAATGGTTAGATTATAGAGGCAAAAGGCTCTCACTTGCAGCCGAGATATCGGCAGGTGAGCTATCTATGCGAGTCTTCACCGACAGAGGCGGAATTCAGTTCTACACAGGCAATTTTCTCGGCACGGGTCCCGCCTTTAAGGGCGGCGTGAGTCAGGTGCGTCACGGTGCTATGTGTCTTGAGGCAGGCGAGGAGCCAAACGCTCTGAGGCGCGGCGAGGGCTTTTTTGAGGCGGGTGAGACGTATACTCACACCACGCTTTATTCCGTGTCAAAAAAGTAATGCGATATTACCCGATATTGCTTGACAAATTCCCCGAAATATTGTATAATTACGGTATGCTAAATTATGGGTCGCCTCGGGCGGCGGAACGGAGACAACTATGAAAATTTACGACGAGCTCGTCGCGCGCGGTCTTATTGCGCAGGTAACCGACGAGGAAGAAATAAAGGAACTTATAAACAACGGCAAGGCAACGTTTTATATAGGCTTTGACCCCACGGCAGACAGCCTTCACGTCGGCCACTTTATGGCGCTGTGCCTTATGAAGAGGCTCCAGATGGCGGGCAACCGCCCGATAGTGCTTATCGGCGGCGGAACGGGCTACATCGGCGACCCATCGGGCAGAAGCGACATGCGCTCGATGATGACGCCAGAGACAATTCAGCACAACTGCGACTGCTTCAAGCACCAGATGGAGAGATTTATTGAGTTTGGCGAGGACAAGGCTGTTATGGTCAACAACGCCGACTGGCTGCTCGGGCTTAATTATATTGACCTTCTTCGCGAGGTTGGCGCCTGCTTCTCTGTTAACAGAATGCTCACCGCCGAGTGCTACAAGCAGAGAATGGAAAAGGGGCTTTCCTTCCTTGAATTTAACTATATGATAATGCAGTCCTACGACTTTTATCATCTTTTCCGAGAGTACGGCTGCAATATGCAGTTCGGCGGTGATGACCAGTGGTCGAACATGCTCGGTGGCACCGAGCTTATAAGACGCAAGCTCGGCAAGGACGCCTATGCCATGACTATTACCCTGCTCCTCAACTCCGAGGGCAAGAAGATGGGCAAGACGGCAAACGGCGCGGTCTGGCTTGACCCCAAAAAGACTACCCCCTACGATTTCTACCAGTACTGGAGAAACGTTGGCGACAAGGACGTTCTCAAGTGTATCAGAATGCTCACCTTCCTGCCGCTTGAGGAGATTGACAAAATGGACGCATGGGAGGGTGCACAGCTTAACCGCGCCAAAGAAATTCTCGCATACGAGCTAACCGCCCTCGTTCACGGCGAGGCAGAGGCGAAGGCGGCAGAGGCTGCGGCGCGCGCTCTTTACGGTGCAGGCGACAGCTCGCTGACACCCACCGTTGACGTTGACGAGTCCTCGCTTGTTGATGGCAAAATTGACGTAAACAGCCTGCTTGTGCTTGGCAAGATGGTTCCCTCAAGGTCCGAGGCGAGGCGCGCTATTGAGCAGGGCGGCGTTTCGGTTGCCGGCGAGAAGGTGACGGACGTCCGCGCCACGGTTACAAAGGAGCAGCTCGCAGAGGGCGTGCTTATCAAGCGCGGCAAAAAGAGCTTTAACAAATTCGTTCTTAAATAATTCTGTAGGCGGCGGGGCGTATTTACCTCTGCCGCCTCTTTGAGAGGTAATATGGACAAGATACTGAAAAATTGGATTTTCGATTTCATTGCGGCGGCAGTCTGCACAGCGCTCGGAATTTTAATGCTTCCCGTATTTGAGCTGCGGCAGAGCATGATGGAAATTATATTTGCGCTCCTCCTCATCTCCTATGTTGCAATTTTCGTAATCAGAGCTATGAGGCGGACGACGGGCGGTACGTTTATGGTTCTTGCCTTTGAGGCTGTGGCTGTAACGCTCGTTGCGGCAACCTTGATTTTGCAGCAGTTTGGGATTTCCCTGTTTGCAGTCTCGGGAGTAACGAGAACCGTGGGTATTCTTCTGTGGATACACGGCGCCTCGCGACTTATGTACGGCTACGTCAGAGCCTTTGCCGGCGTTAAGCACAAGTATTCCCTTCCCCTGTTTCTCGCATATATTCTTCTTGCGAGCCTTGGAGTCTATATGTTTGCAGCGCCCTTCATCAGCGACGGGACGCTCTCGCTCGTGCTTTGCGTTGTTCTCTTCCTACTCGCTGCGACCTTCGCCGTTCTCGGCTTTGCCTTTATACCTCGCAGGTCGGGCAAATAAGTAAAACGAAAATCAGCTTCGCCTCAACCTGACAGGTGCTATGCGAAGCTGATTTTTCTTATGCTATGCAAGCCGAGTTGTAATAGTCGTAGATTTTCATACCTCCTCTTGGCTTGCCCGTACGGGTAAAGAGCGAGGCAAAGCAATACTGAAGCCCCATGCTCCTCGGCAGAGTGTTCTGCCTACCGAACTCGTCGGCGTCCTCCTTTGTGTCGAAGATACCGAGGATTTTCTCCTCACTGCCGTTAATAAGTGCTACTGCATATTTGTATTCCATAATGAAATCTCCTTTTTTCTTTTTGTGACTTCATTATATCGCAGAATGTGTACGTTAAATGGGACTGTTGTGGCTTTTTAGCAAATTTTCAAAAAATTCTTATGCCTGCTCCTGCGGGAATTTTGTGCCGAGTAGGATTTGCGCTAATCGCTATCCAAATGTTACCGCACTGTTTGGTTGTCTCGCGCAGCGAGACGACGGCGCAATGTTGCGAATCCCTTCCGTCGCAAGCGACGGGCAGGATTCTTCGGCAGGAGCACCAAAAAAGCAGCCACCTTATGAGAGGTCCTCCTGCGGGAATTTTGCGCCGAGTAGGATTTCTGCTAATCGCTATCCAAGTGTTACCGCACTGTTTGGTTGTCTCGCGCAGCGAGACGACGGCGCAATGTTGCGAATCCCATCCGTCGCAAGCGACGGGCAGGATTCTTCGGCAGGAGCACAAAAAAAGCAGCCACCTTATGAGAGGTGGCTGTTTTTTTGGTGCTCCTGCGGGAACTCGAATCCCGGACACCTTGATTAAAAGTCAAGTGCTCTACCGACTGAGCTACAGGGGCATATAAATCATGCTTAAATATAATATCATATTATATCCGGTTTGTCAAGAGATTTTACCGAAAAAGACGTGGAAAAATATTTTTCCGCCACATACGGCTTTGCTACTCGATTTGACACTGCGCTGTGCGCAGTGTCAAATCAGCCACGGGTTAGCGAAAGGACCTCGTCAAGCGTTGTGACGTACGGAATTTTCAATCTGTCAAGCTCCATTGCCGTCTCGGCAAGGAGAAAATCGACCGTATCCCGCGTGTGGGCGTCGGAGTTTATGACGAGTGGCTTTCCTGCTGCGGCAATGCGCTCGATAACAGCCATTTCGGGATACGGCGCCGTGCGGTATCCGCGAGCTATCGCTCCCGTGTTTACCTCAAAGAGCGCAGGTGACATCAGGAGCCTCTCGAGCGCTGCGTCGCGCGCGGCAATGTATCTCGGATGAGATACGGAAAAGAAAGGCTCACGCTCAATAAACTTTGTAACGAGGTCAAAGTGACCGATAATATCGCAGCCCGTGCGCAGATAAGCCTCGGACACTGTGAGATAGTAGTCCTCCACGTAAGCATAAGGGTCGCCGCCATAATAGGTGTCAACGTTCTGCTTTACAATTTCGGGCTTTATGTCAACGGGGAGCATTTTGCCCTCTCTCACAAGCCCGTGCACCGAGCCTATGACGAAATCGTACGACTCTGTCGTTGTCGTAGATATAACGTCCTGCTCAACACCTATGTAAATCCTGATTTTTCCCTTGTACTTTTCACGCAGCGCTGAGAGCGCGTCGCGGTACTCAACAGCCCCTGACTCGCTCATGCACCAGTAATCCTCGCCCGGAATAGGAGAATGACCCGAAAAGCCGATTTCCGCACATCCTCGCTCTATTGCCGCGAGAACCATCTCCTCTGCCGTAGCAGAGCCGTCGCAGAAATCGGTGTGGGCGTGGTATGTGGAGAGGATCATTTCGTCATCTTCTCCTGCTTTACCTTGTGGTCTATGATATGGCGCGAGGCAAGCTCGCGGTGCACGTCCTCAACCGTGATTCCCATCTCAACCATAAGCACCATAACGTGATAAGCGAGATCGGCTATCTCGTAAACTGTTTCCGACTTATCTCCTGCCTTACCGCCGATTATAACCTCGGTTGACTCCTCGCCTACCTTTTTAAGAATTTTATCAATGCCCTTCTCGAAAAGATAGGTGGTATAAGAGCCCTCGGGCTTTTTCTCACGTCGCTCGACGAGCAATTCGTAAAGCGATTCAAGAGAAAACTCGGAATATTCATCACTCACGTAAAGAGGTGCTGTGAAGCAAGAATCCGAGCCTGTATGGCAAGCGGGGCCGTCCTTTTCCACAACGACAGTCAGGGCGTCCTTATCGCAGTCGGCAGTAATGGACACCACGTGCTGGTAGTTGCCGCTTGTTTCGCCCTTGAGCCACAGCTCGTCGCGCGAGCGACTGTAAAAGCAGGTAAGACCGCGCTCCATAGTAATCTTAAGGCTCTCCTCGTTCATATACGCAACGGTTAGAACCTTTTTTGTAATCGAATCAACGACGACTGCGGGGATAAGCCCACGCTCGTCAAATTTGAGTTCACTTATGTTTATCATTTTCTCTCTCCCTTAGATTATATTCTAACGCTTATGCCGTTTTCGCGAAGCTCACGCTTTAGGTCGGCTATTGCAATCTCTCCGAAATGGAACACCGAGGCAGCAAGTCCTGCCGAAATATCCGGGATTTCCTTAAAGAGCGAGATGAAATGCGACACGCACCCAGCGCCGCCCGAGGCAATGACGGGAACGTTAACCGTTCGCGTTACCTCACGCAGAAGCTCGATATCAAAGCCACCCTTTACACCGTCGGTGTCAATGGAGTTGACTACAACCTCGCCTGCTCCCATATCAACGCAGCGGCGTATCCAGGAGATAGCCTCCATGCCCGTGTCCTCTCTGCCGCCCTTGGCAAAGACGCGGAACTCGCCCGCGACGCGCTTGACATCAGCGGAGATAACTACGCATTGGTTGCCGTAGCGCTTCGCCGCCTCCTCTATAAGCGAGGGGTTTCTGATAGCACCCGAGTTAACGCTGACCTTATCGGCACCGCACTTAAGGACCCTGTCAAAGTCGTCAAGCGTGTTAATGCCTCCGCCGACTGTGAGCGGTATGAAGATAGTCCTTGCGACCTCACACAAAATATCGGTAAAGAGGGCGCGCCCCTCGGCAGAGGCGGTTATATCGTAAAAAACAAGCTCGTCAGCGCCGCACTCGGAATAAAATTTCGCGAGGCGGGTGGGTGATGAAACGTCGGCAAGACCGAGGAAATTCACACCCTTTACTACCCTGCCGTCCTTGACGTCAAGACAGGGGATAATTCTTTTGGTTATCATCTTTCAGCTTCCTTTATTGCTTCGGAGAGGTCTATAGCACCGACGTAATACGCCTTGCCGATTATTGCTCCCGAAAGGTTCATATCGCGAAGTGCGCGAACGTCGGAAATCGAGGAAACACCGCCAGAGGCGATTATATCAATCGGATATTTTTCCGAAAGCACCTTATAAAGCTCGAGATTCGTGCCGCGCATAGCGCCGTCTCGAGATACGTCGGTGCAAATTACCGTCCTGACTCCGAGTGACACCATTTTGTCAAGAAACGTGTCTAAGGTGTATTCGGATTTTTCGACCCATCCGCGGATAGCCACGTAGCCGTCACGCACGTCAGCACCGACGGCAATTCTCTCGCCGTACTCGGCGACAGCCGCCCCAAGAAAATCCTCGTCACACACCGCCGCCGTGCCGAGAATGGCACGCGAGACGCCAACGTCGAAGTATTTGCGAAGCACCTCCATCGTGCGAATTCCGCCGCCGATTTCGACAAAAAGCGAAGTATTCTTTACAATTTCGGCTACTATTTCGATATTTGGAGTAGTTCCATCCTTCGCGCCCTCAAGGTCAACGACGTGAAGATGCTCAGCTCCAGACGCTTCAAAATCGCGTGCAAGCGAGACGGGGTCATCACTGTAAACGGTGACCCTTTCATAGTCGCCCTTGTAAAGGCGAACCGCCTTGCCTTCATATAAATCTATTGCGGGGAAAATTTTCATACGTTATAGCTCCATTCGTTAAAGGCGCGAAGAATGGAAAGCCCAACCTCTCCGCTTTTCTCAGGGTGGAATTGCGTGCCGCAGATATTGCCCTTTGCAACCGCGGCACAAAGCTCTCGCCCGTATTCTGCGGTGGCAAGCAGGCTATCCTCGCAGCCGTCGGCGAAATACGAGTGAACGAAATAGACGAAGTCACCCTCGCGTACGTATTTGAAAATCGGGTGCTCAGCTTTGATGTTGAGAGAGTTCCAGCCGATATGCGGTATTTTAAGCTCAGCGGGAATTTTCCCTTCCATACCGATTACCTTACCGGTTAGAAGTCCGAGTCCTTGATACACGCCGTACTCATAGCTCTCCTCAAAAAGCATTTGCATACCGAGGCAGATACCCAGTATAGGCTTTCCTGAGCGCACCTCATCTGTTACGACCTTGTCAAGACCCAGAGCGCGAAGCTTGGCTATCGCGTCGCGAAAGGCGCCGACACCCGGGAGAATAATCTTGTCCGCCGCGCGAATCTGTGCGGGGTCGCTCGTGACGACGCATTCGGCTCCAACCGTGCGGAGCGAGGAGAGTATTGAGAAAAGGTTGCCTACACCGTAGTCAATTACTGCTATCATTAAATTACGCCTTTCGTTGAAGGGACGTCGCAAGCAAAGCGCCCGTCAATGGAAATTGCGTCACCAAGCGAGCGTGCGACGGACTTGAAGATACCTTCGATTATGTGGTGGGAGTTAGTTCCTGCCAGCTGTCTTACGTGCAGGGTTATCTCCGCCTTTCTGACAAACGCGCGGAAAAATTCCTCGCAAAGCTCGGTGTCAAAGCCGCCGACTCTTGCCGATGGAATGTCGGCGCAAAACTCAAGGTGTGCTCTGCCCGATATATCGATAGCGCTCATGACGAGCGTCTCGTCCATAGGAATAACTCTGTCGCCGTATCGACGGATTCCCTTCATATCGCCGAGCGCTGTACGCAGCGCCATACCGAGCGAAATACCGACGTCCTCGGTGGTGTGGTGGTAATCAACCTCGGTGTCACCGACCGCAAAAACCTCGAGGTCAATTCTCGAGTGCTTTGAGAAAAGGGTGAGCATATGATCAAGGAAGGGGCACCCCGTGTTAATTTTCGACACGCCCGTGCCATCAAGGGAGAGGGCTACCGTGATATCGGTTTCGCCGGTTTTTCTCTTAATTTGGGCATTTCTCATTTGCTTTTCTCCTTTAATATTTCACTAACCGCAGAAAGAAGAACGTCCATCTCATCCTTCGTTCCGACAGTTATACGGTTATAATCCTTAATTCTTTCCTGATTAAAATGTCTTATGAGCACACCTCGGCGCTTGAGCTCGAGATAAAGCTCCTCGCCGCCGACGGAGTCGCACCTTGCAAAAATAAAGTTCGCACACGACGGAGTCATCTCAAAGCCGAGCGAGGCAAGAGCCGCACTCGTGTATTCGCGCACCTCTATAATACGGCGGCAGTTCGCCATATAATAATCGTTATCAACGAGCGCCTGATAGCCCGCCGCCATTGTCATACGGTTGACGTTGTAGGGATTAGTCGAATACTTTATCGTATTCATATCGCGGATAAGCGACTCGTCGGCTATGCCGAAGCCGAGCCTTGCTCCTGCGAGCGAGCGCGATTTTGAAAACGTACCCGTGACAATCAAATTGCTGTATTTATGTACGAGCGATACAGCGCTTTCAGCACCGAAATCAACGTACGCCTCATCGATAATAACGACGTTATCGGGATTTGAGGCTACAATTCTCTCGATATCCGAAAGAGGCAACGCTATTCCCGTCGGCGCGTTGGGGTTGGCTATTACGATATTCTTACCTATTCCTACGTAATCCGAAACGTCTATCGAAAAATCCTCTCTAAGCGGAATTTTCTCGTACGGTATACCCGACAGCTCAGCAAAAACGGGATAGAAGCCATAGGTTATATCGGGAAAGACAATCGGGTGCTCACTATCTGAAAACGCCATAAAGGCGAAATTCAGTATCTCGTCTGAGCCGTTGGTCATAAGCACCTCTCGGGGCTTAACTCCAAAAAGCTCAGCGCATTTTTCCGTAAGGAGTGCCGCCTCGGGGTCGGAATAGAGATTGAGTCTGCTTGACTCCTCGGCTACGGCGCGAATAACGTCGGGCGAGGGCGGATAGGGCGACTCGTTTGTATTAAGCTTTACGTATTTTCTCTCCCGCGGCTGCTCACCGGGCGTGTAAGCCTCAAGACGCGAGTATTTTTTGCTGAAAAATCTGCTCATTTTCTTACCCTTTATTCGTCTTTGGAAAATCTTATCGTTGCACTTCTTGCATGAGCCGAAAGCCCCTCGTGCTCCGCAAAGAGCGCAACCTTATCCGCAACCTTTGCGAGTGCCTCGCGCGTGTAATAGGTGAACTGTGATTTCTTGACGAAATCGTCAACACCGAGAGGCGAGGAAAAGCGGGCTGTACCGCTTGTCGGGAGCGTGTGATTAGGCCCTGCGAGGTAATCGCCGAGCGCCTCGGGGCAGTACCTGCCCATAAAGATAGAGCCTGCATGCTTGACCTTGTCAAGATAGTCAAGGGGGTTGTCAAGGCAAAGCTCAAGGTGCTCTGGGGCAATTTCGTTTGAGATATCTATCGCGAGGTCAATATTACCCTCGGCAACGATAATTTTGCCGTGGTTATCAATAGAGGCTCTTGCAATATCGGCGCGCGGCAGGAGCGGAAGCTGTCTTTCAATCTCAGCGCTTACAGCCTCTGCAAGAGCGTAGCTGTCGGTAATGAGCACGGCGCTTGCGAGCCTGTCGTGCTCTGCCTGAGAAAGCATATCAGCCGCAACGAAGCGGGGATTGGATTTTGAGTCGGCAACGACTAAAATCTCCGACGGGCCCGCTATCATATCGATAGAAACCCTGCCAAAGACCTGCTTTTTTGCCTCTGCAACGTAGGCGTTGCCGGGACCGACTATCTTATCAACCCTCGGCACGGATTCGGTGCCGTAAGCGAGCGCGGCTATTGCCTGTGCGCCGCCTACCTTAAATATCCTGTCAACGCCTGCTATTTTTGCGGCAGCGAGGATTACGGGATTGACCTTTCCCTCCTTGGTGGGCGGCGTTACCATAACTATCTCGGAGCAGCCTGCGATTTTCGCCGGTACGGAGTCCATAAGAACGGTCGACGGATATGCCGCCGTGCCTCCCGGAACGTAGAGTCCAACCTTTTCGATAGGTGTGATCTTCTGCCCGAGGATAACGCCGTCCTCCCCTTTAACGGTAAAGCCCTCGCGAAGCTGTCGGCGGTGAAAATCGCGTATTTTCTCTGCCGCGTCACTTATAACCTCAATGAGTGCTGCGTCAACAGACGAGAACGCCTCGTCAATCTCCTCGCGGCTTACCTCAAGCGAGTCGAGGCGTGCCTTATCAAATTTTTCTGCGTACTCACGTAGTGCCGCGTCGCCGCGCGATACGACGTTTGCTATAATCTCGCTGACAGTCGCCTCGACACTCGCGGTTGGGTTTTCTCTCGCGAAAATCTCCTCGCGCGAGACCTCGCCGTATTTATAAATCTTAATCATTTTCTCCTACCTGCCGAGAAAGGCCCGATACGAGCCCCTCTATCTCTCGGGTCTTGAATTTGAAGCTCGCCTTATTTATAATAAGTCGCGCGCTTATGGGTACTATGGTTTCTACAACCTTAAGGTTGTTTTCTTTAAGTGTCGTGCCTGTCTCCACGATATCAACGATAACGTCGGAGAGACCGAGTATAGGTGCAAGCTCTATCGAGCCGTTAAGCTTGATGATATCAATATCGCGCCCGATACCTGCGTAATAGTCAGCGGCTATTGACGGAAATTTAGTCGCAACGCGGAGTCTGCGGCTGTTGTCGTCGTGAAAATCCGCCTTTGCGGCAACCGCCATTCTGCACTTGCCAATACCGAGGTCAACAAGCTCGTAAACGTCGGGCGAATATTCAAGGAGAATATCCTTGCCCGCAATTCCGACGTCGGCAGCACCTCGCTCAACGTATATAGATACGTCGGAGGGCTTGACCCAGAAATAGCGCACGCCGCGCTCGCAGTTTTCAAATATCAGCTTTCTGCCGTTTTCCTTTATCGCGGGGCACTCGTAGCCCGCGCGCTCGAGAAGCTCGTAAACGCGCTCGCCAAGGCGCCCTTTAGGGAGAGCTATATTAATCATTTTTTATCCTCCCCGCACATATAAACTATTTTGCCGTATCTCAGGTTTTCGGGAATCACGCGCTGCGCCTGAACCGAAAGCCCGGCGGCGACAAGCTCGCTCTTTTTTTCAAGCACGTCCTCGGGCGCTGTGCTCCCGTCATATATAATCAGTACGTCAACGTCGGTATCTGCGCCCGATTTGTCAATCGACTCAAGCAGGTCAAGATAAAGAGCGAAGCCTAAGGCGCGGCTTTTTTTGCCGACTCTTTCCATAAGCCTGTCATACTCACCGCCCGAGAGAACACCCTCGTAAATGCCCTCAAGGAAGCCGCGGAAGACGATACCGTTATAGTATCTCATATCGTTGACCACCGAGAAATCAAGCTTTATTCTATCGTAAAGAGGAGTTCCCGAGAGGAGTCTGACAAGCTCGGTAAGCTCGCAAAACGCCGAAGAATCGGTAACCGACGCAGGAAGAAGCTTACAAAGCTCCGAGAGCATCCTGTCGGGTGCGCCGTACATATCGACAACCGAGCAAAGAAGCTCTGCCGAGTGCGAGAGCCCCTCGCTCTCGCAAAGCGCCGAGAGCTCGTGCTTGTTCTTTTTTCCAATAAGAGCGATAGCCTTGCGCCTTGTGTCGGGGTCGTCAGACACCTCGTCAAGTATAGCCGAAAGCACGCCCATGTGCGACACGTCGAGAACGAAGTTCTTGGAAACGGCGTTAAGGCTTGCGGCAGCAAGATAGCACACCTCGAAGACGTCTGTGATATCGATATCACCTATGCACTCAAGCCCTGACTGCATAATTTCGCCGAAATGAGCCGCACCCGATGACACTCTGTAAACGTTTTCGTTATAAAAAACCTTCTGCTTTGTGCCGGGTACGTCCCTTGTGTTCTTTATTATCGATAGGGTGACGTCGGGCTTTAAGGCAAGCAGCTTTCCGCTTACGTCGTTAAAGGTTATAATCCTATCGCTGACAAGGAAATCCTTGTTTTTTAGGTAGAGGTCGTACTCCTCGAACTTGCTCATCTTGAACGGCAAATATCCGTACTGCTTATAGAGCGAGCGCAGAGCAAATACTGCTTTTTCCTCGTTTTTCAGAATTTTATCGTCAATCATTTTATACCTTCTTTTTTGCCCTGTCTATAACTATCCTATAGCCGCCCGAGCCTCGCTCAAGCGCCTTGCTGACACGGCTTATCGTGGCGGTGCTCATGCCGGTTTCGGCACAGACCTCCACGTAGCTTTTTCCGCAGTCGAGCATTTTTGCAGCCTTGAGTCTTTGGGCCACGTCAAGAATTTCTTTAACGGTCAGAGCATCCTCAAAGAACTTGTAGCATTCGTCAAGATTTTTAAGAGAAAGAATTGCCTCAAAAAGCGCGTCAACCTCGGGAGTATGTAGCTTTTCCATAACAATAACTGTTCCTTTCCTTGATGTATAATCGTTTTATCAGATTTCTGCTATGACCTCAACCTCAACGAGAACACCGCGCGGAAGCTCCTTTACAGCAACGCAGCTGCGCGCGGGCTTGCCTACGAAATATTTTGCGTAAACCTCGTTGAAGGCGGCAAAATCAGACATGTTCGCAAGGAAACAGGTGGTCTTGATTGCCTTTTCATACGACGAGCCTGCCGCAGAAAGAACAGCGCCGAGATTCTTCATTACCTGCTCGGTCTGGGCTACTATGCCCTCTGCCTCTATTTTTCCGTTCTCGGGATTAATCGGGATCTGACCCGAGGTGAAAACAAGTCCGTCTGCAACTATTGCCTGCGAATACGGACCTATTGCCGCAGGCGCTTTTTCGGTTGATATTACAGTAGCCATAACTATTGTCTCCCTTATATTAGCTTGAAGCCCTCTCTTATAAGCGCTTCTTTTATTTCCTCAATATGTGCAAAATTCCTCGTTTCGAGCACGAGTCTGAGATAGCAGCCGTTGACGTCCGAGCCCTCGTTTGCACGCTCGTGATGAACCGATATGACGTTACCGCCCATGTCTGCAATAATGCGTGATACGTTCTTTAGCTGACCGGGCTTGTCGACAAGCTCTATCATGAGCTGACAGGTTCTTCCCGACATAAGAAGGCCGCGGTTTATAACGCGCGAGAGTATCGTAACGTCAATGTTACCGCCCGAGAGAAGGCAGACTGCCTTTTTGCCGGCAAGGTCGAGCTTGCCGAACATTGCAGCTGCAACCGAAACGGCACCCGCCCCCTCGGTGACCAGCTTATGCTGCTCCATAAGCGCAAGGATTGCGGCGGAAATCTCGTCGTCGGTAACCGTCACTATCTCGTCAACGTATTTTGAGCAAAGCTCGTAGGTAAGCTCGCCCGGGCGCTTGACGGCAATACCGTCGGCAATAGTGTGAACCGAGGAAAGCCCCTTTATTTCTCTATCCTTAACGGAGTTATACATTGAGGGTGCTCCCGCCGCCTGAACACCGTAAACCTTGATATTCGGGTTTATAGCCTTGATGGTAAAGGCAACGCCAGATATAAGGCCGCCGCCGCCGATAGGAACTATAACCGCGTCCATATCGGGAAGCTGGTCCTCTATTTCAAGAGCGATGGTTCCCTGCCCCGCTATGACGTCCTCGTCATCAAAGGGGTGAATAAAGCTGTAGCCGCACTCGTCGCGAAGCTCAAGCGCGCGCCTGTACGCGTCGTCGTAAACGCCCTCGACAAGGCAAACCTCGGCTCCGTAGCTTTTCGTTGCCTCAATTTTGGAAATCGGAGCGCCGTCAGGAAGACAAATAACCGCCTTTATTCCGTTTTTCTGTGCGGCGAGTGCCACGCCCTGAGCGTGATTACCTGCCGAGCAGGCTATAACGCCACGCTCTCTTTCCTCGGGGGAGAGACGGGACATTTTATAATACGAGCCGCGCACCTTGAATGAGCCGGTTATCTGAAGATTCTCGGTTTTAAGATAAAGGTCAACTCCGGGGCAAAGCTTCGGAGCGTATACCAAATCGGTTTTACGAACCACCTCGCGCAGAACGTTGCTGGCGCGGTAAACGTTATCAAGAGTCAACATACCTATCACACTTTCCTTGATTTATAAAAGGCTCTCTACGAACTGCTCGGCACACCTTGCAGAGCGGTTGCCGCGGCGGAGTGCAAACGCCTCTGCCTTAATATCGAGCTCCTCGCGCGGAGTCTTTATACCTCTGCGCTCGGCAAGCTCGTGAACTATGTCGAGGTAGAGCTGCTTATTGGGCTTCTGGAACAGAACCACAAGCCCGAATCTCTCAGAGAGCGAGAGATTTTCCTGCATGGTATCGTTTCTGTGAACGTCGCCGCCCTCGCGGTCGGCAAAGCTCTCCTTGACTATATGTCGGCGGTTTGAGGTGGCGTAAATCACCGCGTTATCCGCCTTTGCCGAGGCAGAGCCCTCGAGGGCCGCCTTCAGCATGCTGAAATTATCGTCGTTTGAATTAAAGGACAGGTCGTCTATGAAGATAATGAATTTAAGCGGATTTTCGCTGACCTTGCCCATAACGTACGGAAGGTTTGAGAGCTGGTCCTTGCGAAGCTCGATAAGACGGACGCCCCTGTCGAAAAAGAGGTTGGCAACCGCCTTGACCGTTGAGGACTTGCCCGTGCCCGCGTCACCGCAAAGGAGCGTGTTTGCGGCAGGGCGACCCTCAACGAAGGCAAGCGTATTGTTAATCACGCGTGAGCGCTCGTTTTCATAGCCGACGAACTTGTCTATCGTCGTCCTGTCTGCGCTGACTATCGGGACAAGCTCGCGCTCGCTGTTCAGCCTGAACATAGGGTAAGACGAGAAAATGCCGTAGCCGTGCTTGTCTATATCGCGTATTCTCGTCTCGTACTCTGCGGCGATATCAACGTCGTGTGACGAAAACGGAGATACGTAATCAACGCCGAGGTCTTGCGCAAAATCCTTCGGTGTCAGGGCGGCGAGACGGCGAAATACCGCGAGCTCGCGCTCGACTGCAAAAAGAATATTGGCATCGCATTTGCCGCCGTGCGCTCTTTTACGCACGTAAACGTTTTCGTCCTCAAAGACAAGACGGCAGACAAGGTCTGTTAGCGAGCCGCCGTTTTTGTATATCTCGGATACAAAGGAAGCGTACGCCTTTATTTTCTCGGAGCGGGTCACCCCCTCGGCAAAATAGTCCGAAAGGTGCAATAGGAGCGGCTTATCGAGCACGCCTCTGAAAACTCCACTCATACAAAGCTCAAGATAGAGCCCTTCCAAGTCCTTCATACTGAAAATCCTTTAGATATTCTCTATAATTTTATCGGTCATCTCTATCGTGCCGAGTGCCTCGCCGCCGTGGGCAAGGTCGGCTGTTCTGTAGCCTGCCTCGAGCACCTTATCAACCGCAGATACTATTGCCTCTGACTCCTCCGAAAGCCCGAAGGAATAAAGGAGCATCATAGCGGCGGAAAGCACGGTCGCTATGGGGTTAGCCCTATTCTGCCCTGCTATATCGGGTGCTGAGCCGTGAATAGGCTCGTAAAGTCCTCTCGTCGTTTCATTAAGCGACGCCGAGGGGAGCATACCTATTGAGCCTGTAATCTGCGACGCCTCGTCGGAGAGTATGTCACCGAACATATTCGAGGTAACGATTACGTCAAACTGTGCGGGATTGCGTACGAGCTGCATTGCTGCATTGTCAACGAGCATATCCGCGACCTCGACGTCGGGGTACTCCACCGCTATCTCGTGAACTATTTTTCTCCAAAGGCGCGAGGTTTCAAGAACGTTTGCCTTATCTATGCTGATGAGCTTTTTACGGCGCTTTCTCGCCGTTTCAAAGGCGACCCTTGCGATACGCTCGATTTCCATGCGGCTGTAAGCCTCTGTGTCGTACGCCTCCTCGCCGTATTTGCCCTCTCGCATACCGCGCTCGCCAAAGTAGATCCCGCCTGTAAGCTCACGGACTATCATAATATCAAAGCCGCCTGCAACAATATCCTCACGGAGAGGACACTCGCCGCGGAGTGCGGGATAGAGCTTTGCGGGACGAAGATTTGTAAAGAGGTTCATCGCGGCGCGAATACCGAGAAGCGCCTTCTCGGGACGCATATTACCGGGGAAATTATCCCACTTCGGGCCGCCAACGGCACCGAGAAGCACCGAGTCTGCGGCAAGGCAGCCGCTGACCGTTTCCTCAGGCAGAGGCATACCGTGCTTATCGATAGCCACGCCGCCGATATCGTATGGGGTGAAATTAAAGGTGTGGGAAAATTTTCTCCCCACCGCCTCGAGCACGCGCACGGCGCTGTCGACAATTTCGGGTCCGATTCCATCGCCCTTTAAGAGTGCAATATTATAGTTCATACTATGCCTCACCTTACGTCGCCGCGGCGAATGGACTCAATAAGACCGCCTGCGGTGATTATCTTCTGAATAAACTCGGGGAAGGGCTTGGTTTTGAAGCTCTCACCCGTGGTCCTGTTGTAAATTACACCTGCGTCGAGGTCTGCCTCGATCTTATCCCCCTCGGAGATTTTGTCGGGCGCGTCCTCGCACTCGAGAATTGCAAGTCCGATATTTATTGAGTTGCGGTAGAAGATTCTCGCAAAGCTCTTAGCTATAACGAGGGAGATACCGCTCTCCTTAATTGCTATCGGGGCGTGCTCGCGCGACGAGCCGCAGCCAAAATTCCTGCCTGCAACCATAATGTCACCGACCTCGACCTTCTTTACAAAGTCGCGGTCAATGTCCTCCATACAGTGCGAGGCAAGCTCCTTTTTGTCTATGGTATTTAAGTATCTTGCGGGAATGATAACGTCGGTGTCAACGTTATCGCCGTACTTTATTGCTTTTCCGTTAAACTTCATCTTTTTAGTCCCCCTTATCTCATAATTTCCGCGGGGTCTGCTATCTTACCGGCTATAGCGCTTGCCGCCGCTACCGCAGGGCTTGCAAGATAAACCTCGGAGGTAACGTCGCCCATTCTGCCGACGAAATTACGGTTGGTCGTGGCAACGGCGCGCTCGCCCGCCGCGAGAATACCCATATAGCCGCCAAGACAGGGACCGCAGGTGGGCGTGGAAACTACGCAGCCCGCCTCGATGAATATCTTAAGAAGTCCCGTCTCCATAGCCTTAAGGTAGATGTCCTGCGTTGCGGGAATTATGATAGCGCGAACGTTTTTCGCAACTTTTTTGCCCTTAAGAATTTCAGCAGCCTCGGCTAAATCCTTATAGTGACCGTTGGTGCAAGAGCCGATAACGACCTGGTCAATCTTAACGTCGCCTATCTCGTCAAAGGTACGCGTGTTCTCGGGAAGGTGGGGGAAGGAAACGGTGGACTTTACAGTAGAGAGGTCAATCTCGTAGACCTCGTCGTACTCTGCGTCTGGGTCTGCACTGAACACGAGAGGCTCTCGGTCGCTTCTCTCTTTTACGTAAGCAAGAGTTGCCTCGTCAACCTCGAAGATACCGTTCTTAGCGCCTGCCTCAATAGCCATATTGGATATGGTGAGGCGGTCAAAGACGGTCAGCTCTTTGACGCCCTCGCCGACGAACTCCATAGATTTATAGAGCGCGCCGTCAACGCCGATTTTGCCGATGATATGTAAAATAACGTCCTTGCCGGACACCCATTTGTTAAGCTTGCCCGAAAGGACAAACTTTATAGCCGAGGGCACCTTGAACCAAGCCTTGCCCGTAGCCATACCGCACGCCATGTCAGTCGAGCCGACACCCGTCGAGAATGCGCCGAGCGCGCCGTAGGTGCAGGTGTGAGAGTCAGCGCCGATTACCACGTCACCGGGGATAACAAGTCCCTTTTCGGGCAGGAGCGCATGCTCAATGCCCATTCTGCCGACGTCGTAGAAGTGAGTTACCTCCTCCCTCTCGCAAAAGTCGCGGCACATCTTGCACTGTACTGCCGCCTTTATATCCTTATTTGGTGCGAAATGGTCCATTACCATTGTGACCTTGTCCTTATCGTAGACACCGTCACATCCTATCTTTTCATACTCGCGGATAGCAACGGGAGAGGTGATATCGTTACCGAGCACCCTGTCCACGTTCACAAGCACAAGCTCGCCGGCTGATACCGACTTAAGCCCTGCGTGATGAGCGAGTATTTTCTGAGTCATCGTCATTGACATTAGATTATCCTTCTTTTTTATCTGATTTGTTACCAATCGTAGCCGTAAAGCTCGAGAAGCTCGACCGTGGCAGGCTCGTATCGAGTCATACCCACAGCGGCAAAGCGCCAGCTTAGCTCAGTGTCGATAAGGTAGATGTAGTCCTCGGCAACGCAGATAAGGTTACCCTCTCCGTCGTATACGGCAAAGTAAACGTAGCAGTTGTTGAGCAGAAGCTCACCTGCGTTCCTCGCGACACCCTCAACGTAAACGTCGTAATAGCCGGTTTCCTCATTGTAGGTAAAGTCGAGAGTCGGCTCACCGACGAGTTCAAGCGCCGATTCGTCGGGCTCGTATTCTTCAATGGCAGGCAATAGCCACGCGCACCCGGTCATTGAGGACACTAATACAAACACCGCAACGAGAAAAAGAGAAAGTCTTGCAATTTTGTTCTTCATAGTCATACCTCGTTTCTTAACAGCTTAGACTGTCGGTTTTATTTATTAATGATAGCGCCCTTGTCAGCCGAGCTTACCATAGCGGCGTAGCGCTTTAAGTAGCCGGTGATATTCTCCTTTTTCTTTATCGGCATTTCTGCGCGACGGAGTGCTAACTCCTCATCAGACACGCGAAGCTCAATTTTGTATTCGGGGATATTGATTGAGATGATATCGCCGTCCTTGACGTAGGCGATAGCACCGCCCGACACAGCCTCGGGAGATACGTGACCGATGGACGCGCCACGGGTTGCACCCGAGAATCTACCGTCGGTGATGAGGGCTACGTCCTTATCAAGCCCCATACCTGCGATAGCCGAGGTGGGCGAGAGCATTTCTCTCATACCGGGGCCGCCTGCGGGTCCCTCGTAACGAATAACGACGACGTCGCCCTTGACTATCTTGCCCGCATAGATTGCGGCAATAGCCTCCTCCTCGGACTCGTAGACCTTTGCAGGTCCCTCGTGAACGAGCATTTCGGGCGCGACCGCCGAGCGCTTAACGACGCAGCCGTCGGGCGCGAGGTTGCCGCGAAGCACGGCAATACCGCCGGTCTTGGTGTAAGGGTTATCAATGGGTCTTATAACCTCGGTGTCAAGATTTTTAGCCGCCGCGATATTCTCGCCGAGCGTCTTACCCGTGCAGGTCATAACAGAGGTGTCAAGGAGTCCGAGCTTATCAATCTCAGAGAGCACGGCGTAGACGCCGCCCGCCTCGTTTAAGTCCTCCATGTAGGTAGGGCCTGCGGGGGCGAGATGACAGAGATTTGGCGTCTTCTCGCTTATCTCGTTTACCATATCGAGATTAAACTCTACACCGCACTCGTTTGCAATAGCGGGGAGATGGAGCATGCTGTTAGTCGAGCAGCCCAGAGCCATATCAGCAGTGATAGCGTTCTTGATAGCCGCCGCGGTCATAATATCGCGAGGCTTGATGTCCTTTTTTACGAGCTCCATTACCTGCATGCCTGCGTGCTTTGCAAGCTCAATACGCGCGGAATATGCGGCAGGAATCGTGCCGTTGCCGCGAAGCCCCATACCGAGAACCTCGGTAAGGCAGTTCATAGAGTTTGCGGTATACATTCCCGAGCAGGAGCCGCAGGACGGGCAGGTCTTGCACTCGAACTCCTCAAGCTTCTCCTCGTCAATCTTCCCTGCCTTGTAAGCACCGACCGCCTCAAACATACTCGAAAGGCTGGTCTTTTTACCGCCGACGCGACCTGCGAGCATAGGACCGCCGCTTACGAAAACAGTGGGTATATTAAGTCGTGCGGCAGCCATAAGAAGCCCCGGCACGTTTTTATCACAGTTAGGTATCATAACAAGACCGTCAAAGCCGTGCGCCATTACCATAGCCTCGGTGGAGTCGGCAATAAGGTCACGGGTGACGAGCGAATATTTCATTCCGACGTGTCCCATAGCAATACCGTCGCAGACGGCTATTGCGGGAAAGACGATAGGCGTGCCGCCTGCCATAGCGACACCGAGCCTTACCGCCTCGGTAATTTTATCAAGATTCATATGTCCCGGAACAATCTCATTGTACGAGCTGACAATTCCGATAAGAGGGCGGGACAGCTCCTCCTTCGTAAGACCGAGCGCCTTATATAGCGAGCGGTGAGGCGCATTGTGCGCGCCGTTTACTACTGTATCCTTTATCATAACGAATTCCTTTCCGCTACGGAATAGATTAGTTAAAAGCGAAAATCGATGAAAATGCGAAAATATAGAAATTAAAAGCATAAAATCGAGGAAATTTTGATGAAGCTCACACGTTTTCGGGGTGATTGGCGTAGCTACTCTACGTCGAGCCCCGAAAACGATGGGAGATTCGCGAAATTTACCGATTAGCAGATTATTAGTTGTTTATAAATTTTTCCTCGTCAGCCCAGCTATAAAGCTTACGAATATCCTTGCCTACAACCTCAGCGGGATGCTCTGCGGCAATCTTACGCATAGCGTTGAAGTGTACCTGCGCGCCTGCGTCGGACATATCGAGAAGGAAGTCCTTTGCGAAGGTGCCGTCCTGAATGTCAGCGAGAACCTTCTTCATAGCTTTCTTGGTTTCCTCGGTAATGATCTTAGGACCGGTGATGTAGTCACCGTACTCTGCGGTGTTAGAGATAGAGTATCTCATACCCTCAAAGCCCGACTGGTAGATGAGGTCAACGATGAGCTTCATCTCGTGAATGCACTCGAAGTATGCGTTTCTCGGGTCATAGCCTGCCTCAACGAGGGTCTCGAAGCCTGCCTGCATAAGTGCGCAAACACCGCCGCAAAGCACTGCCTGCTCACCGAAGAGGTCGGTCTCGGTCTCGGTACGGAAGGTGGTTTCAAGGACGCCTGCTCTTGCGCCGCCGATACCGAGAGCGTAAGCAAGACCGATGTCAAGCGCGTCGCCTGTTGCGTCCTGATGAACTGCGATAAGGCAAGGAACGCCCTTACCTACCTGATACTCGGAGCGAACGGTGTGACCGGGGCCCTTGGGAGCAATCATAATTACGTTTACGTTCTTCGGGGGCTTAATGCAGCCGAAGTGAATGTTGAAGCCGTGAGCGAATGCGAGAGTCTTACCCTCGGTGAGGTTAGGCTCGATGGACTCCTTATAGAGCTTTGCCTGCTTCTCGTCGTTAATGAGAATCATGATGAGGTCTGCTGCGGCAGCCGCGTCAGCCGCTGTCATAACCTTAAGACCCTGTGCCTCTGCCTTTGCCCAGCTCTTAGAGCCGTTATAAAGACCTACGATTACGTTAACACCCGAATCCTTGAGGTTGAGAGCGTGAGCGTGCCCCTGCGAGCCGTAGCCTATGATAGCGACGGTTTTGCCTGCGAGCTTTTCGAGGTCGCAGTCCTGCTGATAGTAGATTTTTGCATTGCTTGCCATGGTTTTTTCTCCTTGTGTATGTAAGTTTTAATAATCAGTTTTCCTTGCCGAGAAGGGTCGAGCTGCCCCTCTCGAGAGCTACGATACCCGTGCGGCACATTTCGACAACACCGAAGGGTATCATAAGCTTTATAAACGCGTCGATTTTCGACGGGTCGCCTGTTACCTCAATGCACATGCCCTCGCTCGTATAGTCAACGACCTTCGCACGGTAGGCGTCAACCGCGAACTGAATATCGGCACGGCACTCGGGCGTGTTCTTGATTTTGATAAGCATAAGCTCGCGCTTTATGCAGTCCTCCTGGAGCACCTCAACCTTTTTGACGTTGATGAGCTTGCGAAGCTGATTTATGAGCTGCTCTCTCGCATAGCCGTCGCCGCTTAAGGATATGGTAATACGCGAGTACTCGGGGCACTCGGTCTCACCAACCGTCAAAGCGTCAATATTGAAGCCGCGGCGGGTGAACATGCTGGTAACACGGGTAAGAACGCCGAATTTATTCTCAACGTAAACCGCTATAACAAATTTATTCATCGTCTTACTCCTTTTCAACCCTTGTGATTATCTCGTCAACCGATCCTCCGGGAGGAAGCATGGGAAGAACGAACTCGTCCTTGTCAATATAGGTATCGATTACGACAGGGGAGCCGAGCGAGAAGGCCTTAGTGAGCGCCGTGTCGAACTCCTCTCTCGTGTTAGCGCGCATACCGACAGCGCCGAATGCCTCGGCGAGCTTGACGAAATCGGTTTTTCTGTCGGTCAAGACGGTATTAGAATAGCGCCTACCGAAGAAGAGCGTCTGCCACTGGCGAACCATGCCGAGAACACCGTTGTTCATAATGACGATAACCACGGGAACACCGTGCGATACCGCAGTTGCAAGCTCGTTGAGGTTCATGCCGAAGCTGCCGTCACCCGTTATAAGAAGTGTCGGGTCACCCGTCGCAACGCGAGCGCCGATTGCCGCGCCAAGGCCAAAGCCCATCGTTCCAAGACCGCCCGAGGAAACGAAGCGGCGGGTTCTGTCAAACTTGACATACTGCGCCGTCCACATCTGGTGCTGACCGACGTCGGTGACTATCACCGTGCCCTCAGGCTTTTTCTCGTTGACTACGTCAAAGAGAGTCTTGGGAGTAAATCTCTCGCCTGCCGCAGCCGCGATTTCAGCCTCAAAGCGCTCCTCGTCAGAACGAAGCTCTGCAATACGCGCCTGCCACTCGGGGCACTTCGCCTCTTTTACGCTCTCTGCAATTTTGCGGAAGGAATACTCAACGTCGCCGATAATGCCCGCGTCAACCTTGACGTTTTTGTTAATCTCGGAGAAATCGGGGTCGAGCTGAATTATTTTGCTGCCTTTAGCGTACTTTTTGACGTTACCCGTCGCTCTGTCGCTGAAGCGCACGCCTATACCTATAATGAGGTCTGCCTCATTCTGCGCCATAGACGAGGCGTAGTGACCGTGCATGCCCTGCATGCCGAGGAAGCGGGGGTGTCCGTCGGGAATTGCCGAAAGCCCCATAAACGTACAGCCGATACAAGCGTCAATTTTATCTGCAAAATCGAGTATCTCCTTGCCAAGACCGAGTCCTGCTGCTCCGCCGCCGATATATATGTAGGGGCGCTTTGCTTCGTTTACAAGCTTTATTGCCTCCTCAATTTCCGAGTCCTTAGGCTTTCTGACCGGAATTTTAGGCGAAACATCCTTGGGCTCGTAATCGTAAAGGGCTACCTGCACGTCCTTCGGGACGTCGATAAGCACAGGACCTGGTCTGCCGGACTTGGCTATCGAGAACGCCTCTCTTATCGTGTCGGCAAGCTCCTCGACCTTATTTACAAAGTAGTTATGCTTGGTTATCGGGAGGGTTATACCGGTAATGTCAATCTCCTGGAAGCTGTCCTTACCGATAAGCGAGCAAGGAACGTTGCCCGTTATCGCAACCATAGGAATGGAGTCGAGCATTGCCGTTGCGATACCCGTAACGAGGTTGGTAGCGCCGGGGCCCGAGGTGGCGATACACACGCCGACCTTACCCGTAGCTCTCGAGTAGCCGTCTGCGGCGTGAGCTGCGCCCTGCTCGTGGGCGGTGAGGACGTGGTTGATTTCGTCCTTATACTGATAAAGCGCGTCGTAAACGTTGATTATCTGCCCGCCGGGGTAGCCGAAAACGTCGGTAACGCCCTGCTCTATCAAAGTTCTTACAATTATCTGTGCACCTGTTAATTTCATAGGCTATTCCTTTTTTCAGTTATTTTTTGCCCTCAGCATGAGGTTGACTGCGCTGACGAGCGCCTTTACAGACGACGTGCTGATATCGCTGTCAATGCCCGTGCCCCAATAGGTTTCACCTCCCGAGCTGATTGAGACGTAGGAGGCAGCGGAGGCTGTGGTTTTGCCGTCTATTGCGTGCTGAGTGTAGGACTCGAGCGCATAGTCAAGACCCGTGACCGATTTTATAGCGTTGCTTACACAGTCAAGACGTCCGTTACCCGTGGAGGTAACCTCTCGGACGCTATCTCCCACGCAAACGCCGACAACGCCGATAATATTACCGTCAGAGGTGTCGGTATATACCGCACGCTTTATGGCGACGGGCTCTGAGATATTCACAAAGTCACGCATAAATATATCGTAGACCTCAGAGGGAAGCAGCTCTCTATGCTCATGGTCGGATATGCTCTTGACGTGGTAGCCGAAGCTCTCGCGCATTTTAGGCGGCAGGCACAGCTTGAACTGCGTTTCCATAATGTAGCCGATACCGCCCTTGCCCGACTGTGAGTTGATACGGATAACGTCTGCTTCGTAGACGCGACCGACGTCGGTCGGGTCAATAGGCAGATACGGCACGGTCCACGACGCGCTCTTACCCTCACGGAATTTCATTCCCTTTGCAATAGCGTCCTGATGTGAGCCGCTGAACGCCGCGAACACGAGCTGACCGCTGTACGGCTGGCGCTCGTAAACGTGCATTCTCGTAACCTTTTCGTAGGTGGCAGTGATTTCGGGAAGATTTGTGAAATCGAGCCCCGGGTCAATTCCCTGCGAATACATATTAAGTGCGAGGGTCACTATATCGACGTTGCCGGTTCTCTCACCGTTGCCAAAGAGCGTACCCTCGATTCGGTCACCGCCCGCAAGCAGCCCCATCTCACTGTCTGCCACGGCACAGCCGCGGTCGTTGTGGGGGTGAAGCGAGATTATGACGTTCTCACGGTAGAGAAGATTCTTGTGCATATACTCAACCTGATTTGCGTAGACGTGAGGCATGGAGTGCGACACGGTGACGGGCAGGTTGATAATAACCTTGTCGTCGGGTGTGGGCTGCCAAATTTTGAGAACCTCGTTACAAATCTCGGCGGCATATTCGGGCTCTGTGCCCGTAAAGCTCTCGGGTGAATACTCGAAGGTAATCTTCCCCTCTGCCTTTGCCTTATACTCCTTGCAAAGCCTTGCGCCGAAGGTGGCAATATCAATAATTTCCTGCTTTGACTTTCTGAACACCTGCTCACGCTGAGCGACCGAGGTGGAATTGTAAAGGTGAACCACCGCGTGCTTTGCACCGCGTATCGCCTCAAAGGTTTTGGCTATGATGTGCTCTCTTGACTGGGTGAGCACCTGTATCGTGACGTCGTCGGGGATAAGTCCCTCTTCGATGATTTTCCGACAGAACTCGTACTCGGTTTCCGAGGCGGCGGGGAATCCCACCTCAATCTCCTTGAAGCCGACCCTGCAAAGTAGCTTGAAAAATTCAAGCTTCTCCTCAAGACTCATTGGAATTATGAGAGCCTGATTTCCGTCGCGCAGGTCAACGCTGCACCACATGGGAGGCTTGTCTATGTAATTTTTCTTCGTCCAATCCATCGTAACGCCCGACGGAGCGAAGAACTGCTTTTCGTATTTGTCGTAACCCTTCACGGTTTTGCCCATTCCTTTCTCGGTTATGACGGCTGTGCCGCTTTACTGTCGTAAAGTATATTACTTATTTTATAATAAATATTTCTCTTTGTCAATACAAAATGCGCGCTCGCGCGTTTTTTCTGCGTTTTGACAAAATACTAATAAAAAAACGCCTCTACTTATGTAAAAAATGCACAAGCAGAAAACGTTTTCTTACATTAATATAATGTCAAATTTTGTGAATCCAGCCAAATCTGTCCTCGGTTTTGCCCCACTGAATGCCCGTGAGAATATCGTAGAGCTTCTGAGTTACCTCTCCGATTTTCTCGCCAGAGATGATATACTCGACGTCGCGGTACATAAGTCTGCCGATAGGAGATACGACGGCAGCAGTGCCGCAGCCCCAAGCCTCCTCAAGCCTGCCCGACTCGAGCGCCGAGATAAGCTCGTCAACCGATAGGAGCCTTTCAGTCACCTTGTAGCCGAGGTCGCGAAGAACCTCAATGCAGGATTTCCTCGTAATACCGGGGAGAATCGAGCCTGTGAGGGCGGGGGTAATGATTTCGCCGTCGATTTTGAACATGACGTTCATAGCGCCGACCTCTTCTATGTACTTGCGCTCAACACCGTCGAGCCAGAGCACCTGCGAGTAGCCCTTCTTGTTTGCTCGCTCGCCTGCCCTGTTGGAGGCAGCGTAGTTACCGCCACACTTTGCATAGCCCGTGCCGCCGCGAACGGTGCGCACGTCTTCGTTTTCAATCATAATCTTAACGGGGTTAATGCCCTCTTTGTAGTAGCTTCCCGAGGGAGAGGCGATAATCATGAAGGTCGCGTGCTTTACGGTATGCACGCCGAGGGTTTCGTCGTTGCCGAACATATAGGGACGAAGATAGAGCGACGTGCCAAAGGAATGAGGCACCCACCTTGCCTCGTGGCGAACGTAGGTCTCGAGTATCTCCATTGCCTCTGCCTCGTCAAGGAGAGGAAGGCACATACGCTCTGCCGAGGTGTTCATACGCTTGATATTTTCCATAGGTCTGAAAAGCTGAATTTCGCCCGACTCGGTGCGGTACGCCTTAAGTCCCTCGAAAATTTCCGCACCGTAATGAAGCACGGTTGACGCAGGATGAAGCGAAATGTTGCCAAACGGCACGATTCTCGGATTATACCAGCCGCGCCCCGCCTCATAGTCCATAACGAACATATGGTCGGAGAAGTACTGCCCAAAGCCGAGCTCCGACTCCTTGGGCATAGTGCCGGGATTTTTTGTTTCGGTGATTTTGATTTCCATAATTATATTTTCCTCCGCAGATGTGCATTCGCAGGTATTTATCCATAAGGATATTAAATATACTTTGTATGATAGCACAACGCTTTAGTCAAGTCAAGTGTTTTTTTGAGTTTTTTCCGAATTTTTGCATTTTTTTGCGAACTCACTTGACAAATCGCCATCTCTTTGATATAATGGTGTAGCGAAAACGCACCGGGGCGTGGCGCAGTTGGTAGCGCGCGACGTTTGGGACGTCGATGCCGCAGGTTCGAATCCTGTCGCTCCGACCATACGGTCGGCGGTAGCGACACTGCGTTGTCGCTACCGCCAATCGAAAGCAGAATATACGGAGGCATAGCTCAGTTGGTTAGAGTGCTTGCTTGACATGCAAGAGGTCACAAGTTCGAGTCTTGTTGTCTCCACCAAAAAATCCAAGTCCGCGGGCTTGGATTTTTTTATCCAAGCCACAGGCTTGGTATATCATCAGCCACTGGCTGTATCCCTGCAGTCTAAACTGTAATCACACTCACAATCGCGATAAATCAAAAGCCACAGTCACTGCTTTGACTGCGGCTTTTTTATGCGCCTTTTTGCCAATATGTAAATATTACTTATCAAATTAGCGGATTTTGCCCTGATAAATGGAGCTGCCAAGCCCAAGGATGGGAACAAAAATCAGTGGCAAAAATATGAGCCCCAGCGCAAAGCCTACGCCGTGTCCGAAGCTCCTTGCGAGCTTCACGCTAAAGCTTACCGAGAGTAGAAGTGAGCCTATCGATAGGATTAGCGCAGCGAGCGAAATATAAGGCATAGCGACCCCGCCCTCTATCTGCATGGCATTAAAAATCTCAATAGACAAGAGGCAGGCGGAGTTAAACCAAAAGAAGAACGGGTGCCACGCAATTTTATGAAAAACGTGACCCGAAAGAATCGGAATAAGCGAAAACCAGCCGCGCTCTCCCGCCTTTTCGAAAATTCGCCACTGCGCTACAATATTGATTACTGCAATAATGATGAGCACGATAGAGGATATGAGCAGCACGAGAAGCACGGTTTTGATATTTGCCTCTATAAAAGCGGCAATATCGGCGGCAAGCTCGGTTTTTAAGTCATTAAAGCTTTGATTCATAGCCTTTTCTCCTTATTTAGATAAAAGTCAATAATTGCATAACAGCCTTCGCACACGTCGCGGTAGGTGCTGTCAAAATCCCCCGTGTACCACGGGTCAAGCACGTCGCGCGGGTTGTTTGTGAAATCAAGGAGCTTATGCACCTTTTCCCTGCCGACATGCGAAATACCATTAATCTCACGAAGATTTCGCTCGTCCATAGCAACGATAAGGTCGTACGAGGAAAGGTCGTCTGGAGTGAGGAGAGTCGCCCGCTTTTCGGAGTTATATGCCACCCCGTGTTGCGAAAGCAGCCGTTTTACGGGTGGATAAATCGGGCTGCCGATACCGTCCCAAATCTCCTCTCGGCTGCTCGCCGAGGAAGCGACGGAAAAGAGGCGGGAGACCCCTTTTTCCTTTGCTATGTGGCGAAAAACGAACTCCGCCATAGGACTGCGGCAAATGTTGCCGTGGCAAACGAACATTATTTTAATCATACTCACCTATAAAAGCCCGTCGTAGCCGTCGCGGCGTAAAAGCTCGTAAACCGCGATAGCAACAGAATTTGAAAGATTAAGACAGCGAACGCCAGACCTCATCGGTATTCTGACGGAGCTCTCGGGATTATCCATTATAAGCTCGGTCGGAAGTCCTACCGATTCCCTACCGAAAACGAGATAGGAGTCGTCGGGATAATCGACGTCGGAAAAGCAGTTTTTCGCATGCGAGGAAAAGAAAAAGAGCCGAGCTCCCTGATTTTTTGAAAGAAAATCGCCGTAGCTCTCGTAATAGGTGACGTCAAGCTTATCCCAATAGTCAAGCCCGGCGCGCTTCAGAGTTCTGTCGGATATTTCAAAGCCAATCGGCTTTATTATGTGCAGCCTTGCGCCCGTGACGGCGGCGGTGCGCGAGATATTACCCGTGTTCTGCGGTATCTCGGGCGAATAAAGGACTATGTTGATTATTCTCATTTTTCATCTCCAATCACTTATATTTTATCACAGCTCCACCCGAAAATCAACCCGATGAAAAAAGTTTTTGCATTTCACCCCGCAAACAAAATTATTTAACATTGTTTACATTTTTTTATTTATTTTTCGGGCAAAGTATGATATACTATAATGGATTAACCATATTTTCCCGCACGGAAAGGACACTGACATGGGACTTTTTTCAAAAATCTTCAAAAGCTACAGCGAAAAGCAAATAAAAAATCTCACCCCAACGGTTGACAAAATTGAGGCTCTTGCCCCGACCTTTGCCGCCATGACGGACGGTGAGCTTCGCCAATATACCGACAAGCTGAAGGGGGACCTTGCTAACGGTCTTTCGCTTGACGATATTCTCCCCGAGGCGTTTGCACTCGTGCGCGAGGCAGACTGGCGCGTGCTTGGCAAGCGCCCCTACCGCGTTCAGCTTATGGGCGGTATTCTTCTTCACCAAGGCAGAATCGCCGAGATGAAAACCGGTGAGGGTAAGACGCTCGTCGCTACCCTGCCCGCATATCTTAACGCGCTTGCAGGTCTGGGCGTGCACATCGTCACGGTCAACGACTATCTTGCAAAGCGCGACAGCGACGAGATGGGCAGAGTTTACGGCTTCCTCGGTCTCACGACGGGGCTTATCGTCCACGGCCAGTCGGGCGATGAGAAGCGCAGAGCGTACGCCGCGGATATCACCTACGCCACAAACAACGAGCTTGGCTTCGATTATCTGCGCGACAATATGGTGGTTTATAAAGAAAGAATGGTTCAGCGCGGCCACGCCTTTGCCATAGTTGACGAGGTTGACTCGATACTTATCGACGAGGCGAGAACCCCTCTCATAATTTCGGGTCAGGGCTCGAAGTCCACCGACCTTTACGACAGAGCCGACAAGCTCGTGCGTACGATGAAGCGCCACGTGATAAAGGAGGTTGACGCAAAGGAGGACCTTGACACCTACGAGGAGGATTATATCGTCGACGAGAAGGCACGTACGGCGGTTCTCACGCGTCACGGTATCGAAAAGGCTGAGCGCTTCTTCGGGCTTGAAAACCTCTCCGACCCCGAGAACGCCTCGATATATCACCACGTCAACACGGCTATCAGGGCGCACGGCGTTATGAAGTGCGACGTTGACTATATAGTCAAGGACGGAAACGTTATAATAGTAGATACCTTCACGGGCAGACTTATGCCCGGCCGCCGCTACAACGACGGTCTTCATCAGGCAATAGAGGCAAAGGAGCACGTTAATATTCAAAGGGAGTCGCGCACTATTGCGACCATCACCTTCCAGAACTACTTCCGTATGTACAAAAAGCTCTCGGGCATGACGGGTACAGCCCTCACCGAGGAGGACGAGTTCAAGCAGATTTACGCACTTGACGTCGTTGAGGTTCCGACCAACGAGCCTATGATCCGCATTGACAGAAACGACGCGGTTTATACGACCTATCGCGGCAAGATAGCCGCTATCGTCGAGCAGATTCGCGAGTGTCACGAAAAGGGACAGCCCGTGCTCGTCGGTACGGTTTCGATCGACAAATCCGAGGAGCTCTCAAAGGTATTAAAGCGCCTCGGTATTCCCCACAACGTACTTAACGCGAAGCACCACGAGCGCGAGGCTGAGATAGTCGCGCAGGCGGGCAGGCTTGGCGCGGTTACGATTTCTACCAACATGGCAGGCCGAGGCACCGACATTATGCTCGGAGGAAATCCCGAGTATATGGCAAAGGCGGAGATGAGGAAAAAGGGCTACTCCGACGAGCTTGTCGCTATGGCTACGAGCAGCGCCCCCTCCGAGGACGAGGAGATAAACGAGGCAAGAGCCACCTATAGGGAGCTTTACGACAAGCACCGCGCCGAGTGCGCTCCCGAGGCGGAAAAGGTACGCTTAGCGGGCGGTCTCTTTATTCTCGGTACGGAAAGGCACGAGAGCCGTCGAATAGACAACCAGCTCCGCGGACGAAGCGGCAGACAGGGCGACCCCGGTGAATCGCGCTTCTACCTCTCGCTCGAGGACGACCTTATGCGTCTTTTCGGCTCGGACAGGATTGCAGGACTTTGCGCAAGGCTCGGAATTGACGAGAATACCGCCATTGACGCTAAAATTCTCTCGGGCTCTATCGAGGGCGCGCAAAAGCGCATAGAGGACTCGAACTTCCAGCGAAGAAAGAACGTCATCACCTACGACGACGTTATGAACCAGCAAAGAAACGTTATATACGAGCAGCGCTCCGAGGTTCTTATGAATGACAACATTCAGGAGAAAATCGAGGGTATGATAAGAAGCTCGGTCGAGGAGACCTTTGCCTTCTGCTTCGGCGTCGACACGCCCGAGGACTACAAATTCGACGAGTTCAGAAGCCACTATCGCGGACTGCTTACCGATGAGCGCGACTTTAAATACACTCCCGAGGAGCTGCTCACGCTTGACAAGGCGGCGTGGTGCGAGAGCCTTGTAGAACGTGCTTTGGAGATTTATCACGGCAAGGATGCACTCTTTGCAAAGGCTCCCGGTCTTCCCGAGGACGCTATGCGCGAGGTTGAGAAGGTAATCCTTCTTCAAAACGTTGATAAAAAGTGGATGGACCACCTCGAGGCAATGGACGAGCTAAAGGAATACGTGGGTCTTAACTCCTACGCACAGCGCGACCCCGTTGCGATGTACCGTATTCAGGGTGCGGATATGTTCGACGAAATGGTTGACGAAATCAAGGAGGACACCGTAAGGCAGATACTCTCGGTTGTGCCGAGAGCGCAGTCTGCCGAGCGAGTACAGGTAGCCAATCCCATCTCCGAGGGCTTTGCGGGCGGCAAGCCTACCGTTCACCGTCCCGCGGTATCAAAGAAGGTTGGAAGAAACGACCCCTGCCCCTGCGGCAGCGGAAAGAAATATAAGAAGTGCTGCGGCGCAAATGAAGGCGAAAGGTCGTAAGCGGAGGTATAAATGGGCTTTGGAACACTCTTTATAGGCTACTTTCTCATACTGAATTTTGCCTATTACGGCTTCACCGACGCTATTGCCGCCGCGATAATGCTCCTCGGGCTTCATAAGCTCTCGGGCGTTAACCGCGAGTTTCGGGTTGCGACTGTCATATCCGCGGTGTTTTTGGCGCTTGGCGTGCTTGAGCTGGGCTGCGAGATTTACGCAGGGCTTTTTTCAGGCACGCTTGCCCCTGCCCTCACCGTCGCTGTCGCAATTTCGCGCCACGCGATTATAGCCGCAACCACGGTGAGCACGCTTGCCGGAATAAGCAGCGTTGCGCGCGAGGTGGGGCTTTCCGCGCTCTCAGCGCGTGCAGGGCGGCTTGCCTATGCGACACCCGTAGTTTACGCAGTGCTTATTCTGCTTGAAACACCGCTGCCAAGCATTGATTTTCTCGCAAAGGCGGCTGCCGTTATCTCGCTTCTTGCAGTGCTCGCCTCGCTTGCTCTTATAATCGCAAATCTCGTCACGGTCTACACGGCTTATATGCGTATTTGCATGCCCGAGGATGAGGCAATGACCGAGCGACGCTCGCGGATTGGATTTGTGAACTCTATGAGAGAGCACGAGGAGGAAAAGCGCCGCGAATACGCCGAGTACAAGCTCGAGCGCCTTCGCCGTGCGGAGTCGAAAAAGAACAAAGGAAAAAAACAATGAAAAAGCAAGAACTCGGGCGTCATACGGCGCCGATTACGCTGATACTTATTCTGCTTGCAAATCCGAACGTCCACGTCATCGACGTGCTGCCGGATTTTATAGCCTACATATTTGCCGCTTGTATGCTCACCTACGCAAAGGACCGCGCTCCGTATTTTGAGGAGGCGAGATCGGGCTTTATCAAGCTTGCCATAGTGAGCGCTCTGAAGATACCGGCATATTTCGTTATCACTTACACACGCGCAGGCAACGTGCAGGACTACGACATACGCGCGCTCTTTGCTTTTTCCTTCGGTGTAGCAGAGCTGTGGCTATCGCTTATCCTCATAGGAAACCTCTACTCGGCACTCGTGTATCTTGGCGAGAGAAGCGCGTCTAGCGCGGCGATAAAGCCCTTCCCCGTCAGCCGCGGCGGCAGGCTCGGAACACTCGAGGGCTTACGATTATTCACAACCGTTTTCGTTATCGTAAAATGTGCGGGATACGCTCTGCCCGAGCTGCTCGTTTTGACGCGGATTGTGTCGTCAGGCTCCGGGGCCTTTAACTACGCAAGGCTTTATCCTTATACGATAGTGATTCTTATTCCGCTTATACTCGCCCTCGGCATTGCTTGGGCGGCGCGGTGCAGGAAATACTGTCGGTCGGTAGCTGCGGCGGAGGATTTTCGCACCTCGCTCGACTCGCTCTTTGACGAGTGCGGGCGCGAGGCTCTTAACAAGCGGCTTTGGCTCGCCTCGCTTAAGTCCTCTCTGTCGGTTATGCTGGTCTCAACCTTCTTTACGGTTGAGATAGTCTTCGATAATTTTAAGAGTATTAATATAATTCCGCATTTCGTGTTCGGGCTGATACTCACCATCGGCGCGTTGAAGCTCGGCAAATTTGTGGGCGGAGCACGGTGGGCTACCGTCTCGGGAATCCTCTATTCGGCGGTTTCTGTCGTGTATTACGTGTTTTACGCAGGCTTTCTCAGCGAGCACGGCTACGACGCTCTTGCCACGTCAAAAATTGCGGCGTCTGATTACCGAGCCGTGATTATAACGGCAATAGCCGAGGCTGTGGCACTCATAGTCTTTTTCGTCCTTCTCGGTACTACCCTGCGGCGGCTCGCATACGCGCACACGGGCACGTCGCCCGAGTCCGACAGATATATGAGGTCCGACCGCGAGTATCACGCGAGGATAAACAAAAAAACGCTTGTGTGGTGTGCCCTCGGCTCGGCTCTCGCAATTTTAAGATGTGTCGACGTGCTTATAAAATCAAAAATGAGCATAATACACGTCTTTATTGAGTCAGACACCGTCGTCGGCGGCACAACAGGCTCGGTTGCAGAATCGGCAGTTCCGTGGTTCGGCACTCTGATTCTTGCCGCGACAGCGATTTTCGTCGTTTACTCGCTTTATTATTTTGCATATCTAAAGTCTGAATGCGACCTGAAATACGCATATAACTGATAAAAAGTTGCACCGATAACAAAATTCGGTGCAGTTTTTTATTTTTCAAGCTCGCGAAAACAAGAGAAAACGAGAGAAAACTAGAGAAAACAAGAGCATTGGTTTTCTAAATCATTTTTTTCGAAAAAAGTTTTGAAAAAGCATTGACAAAGCGGCACACGTGTGCTATAATATGAGGGCTTGAAAAAAGGCTCGTACCCTGCGTACGAAAAACTAAAATCGGAGGAAACACAAATGTCCACTTACATGGCAAATGCTGAGACCATCGAGCGCAGATGGTTCATCATTGACGCGGCAGGCAAGCCTCTTGGCAGAACCGCCGTTCGTGCCGCTGACATTCTTCGCGGCAAGCACAGACCCGAATTCACCCCCCATGCTGACTGCGGCGAGTACGTTATTATCGTAAACGCTGACAAGGCAATCCTCACCGGCAAGAAGCTCGAGCAGAAGTTCTACCGTCACCACTCCGGCTACATCGGAGGCCTCAAGGAGGTAAGCTACAAGACCCTTATGGCTACCAAGCCCGAGCAGGCTATGGAGCTTGCAGTTAAGGGTATGCTCCCCCACAACTCCATCGGTGATAAGTCCTTCACCCGTCTTCACGTATACGCAGGTCCTGATCACAAGCAGGCTGCGCAGAAGCCCATCGCGGTAGACTAATAAGGGAGGAAAAGTGAATGTATACAAGTGCTAAACCCTATTTCTACGGAACCGGTAGAAGAAAGAAGTCCGTTGCAAGAGTTCGTCTCTACCCCGGTACCGGCGTTGTTACCATCAACGGCAGAGAAATTGACAACTATTTCGGACTTGAGACCCTCAAGTTTATCGTAAACCAGCCCTTCGGCGTTACCGACACCGTTGGTAAGTTTGACGTCGTTGCTAACGTTAACGGCGGCGGCTTCTCCGGTCAGGCAGGCGCAATCCGTCACGGCGTTGCGAGAGCTCTCCTCTCGGCTGACGAGACCTACAAGCCCCTTCTCAAGAAGGCAGGTTTCCTCACCCGTGACCCTCGTATGAAGGAAAGAAAGAAGTACGGACTCAAGGCAGCTCGCCGTGCTCCGCAGTTCTCCAAGAGATAATTATTTATCTTCAAAGACCTCTGCTTATGCAGGGGTCTTTTCTTTTGCACGGTTCGCACTCGTCGTCACCTCCACCGTCGTATAGTCATCGCCTATCGGCTTCGCAAGCCTTCGGCCATACGAACTCGCCGTTTATCATGGTTTTTACAAGAGTTGAGGATACCTCGAGAGGGCTGCCGTCGTAGATAACGATATCTGCGTCCTTGCCAACGGCAAGCGTGCCGAGCCTGTCGTCTACACGGCAAATTCGCGCCGCGTTAACCGTTATAGCGCGCAGCGCCTCAATTTCGCCCATTCCCTCCCTCGCGGCTATTGCCGCGCACAGTGGGAGATACTGAATACGCGAGACGGGGTGGTCGGTGGTTATTGCGACAGTCACACCCGCCTTCGAAAGAATACCTGCGGTCTTGAAATCCGCCATGCTCACCTCATTTTTGCTGCGCGAGGCGAGCGAGGGGCCCACAATGGCAGGAAATCCGCACTCAGCAATCTCCTCGGGCACGAGGTGTCCCTCGGTGCAGTGGTCGAGCGTGAGACCAAGCCCGAACTCCTTTGCGATACGTACCGCGGTAAAGATATCGTCGGCTCTGTGCACGTGCGCCTTAAGGGGGATTTTCCCCTCGAACAAATCCCTGTAACACTCCTTGGTATAGTCCTCTGCAACCTTGCCCGAATCGACGTCGGCAAGATACTGTCTGGCGTGGAAAAGCTCCTCGCGGATAAGCGAGGCAACCGCCATACGGGTTGAGGGAATATTGCCGTTTGTGCCGTAGTTGTTTATCGGATTTTCACCGAATGCGATCTTAATTGCCGCAGGGGCAAGAACTACCATATCGTCAATACGCCTGCCCGCTGTTTTAATAAAGGCAAACTGACCGCCTATCGCGTTTGCGCTTCCCGGACCTACCATAACTCCGGTTATTCCTACCGCCAAGGCGCAGTGAAACGCGCTGTCCATCGGATTTACGGCGTCTATCGCGCGCATGGTAGGTGTTATCGGATTCGTTCCCTCGTTTGACGCGTCATTTTGAACCGTGAGCTTCTCTTCTGATATACCTATATGACTGTGCGCGTCAATGAAGCCCGGCAATACCCGAAGTCCGCTCGCGTCGTAAACCTCAGTGTTTTCGCCGACGGTAATTTTATTTGAAATTTCGATTATTTTACCGTTATCTATCAAAATATCTGCCTTTTTTGGCTCATCGCTCTCCATCGTGTATAAGAATCCGTTTTTTATTAGAAGCATTGATACGTCTCCCGAATTTTTTGAAAATTACACGAATAGTTTTTTCAAAAGCTCCGCAAACTATTCTCAGATTTCCCACAAGGAGGTGAAAAGGAATGAACAACCAGAACAATAGCCAGAATAACTATCAGAACAATAACCAGAATCAGAGCAACAACAGCCAGAATAATCAGAACAACCAGAAGAACCAGAATAACAAGAACAATCAGT
Organism: Eubacteriales bacterium; assembly: GCA_045657165.1. Classification (GTDB taxonomy): domain Bacteria; phylum Bacillota; class Clostridia; order Oscillospirales; family CAG-272; genus UBA1740. The sequence continues at coordinate 263 of JAZOSP010000079.1, read as the reverse complement.
ACAGCAACAGCCAGAGCAATCAGAGCAACAACCAGAGCAACAACCAGAACAACAACCAGAACAACAACCAGAACAACAACCAGAACAATCAGTATCGATAAATTAAAGAGCTCTCGGCAAAATGCCGAGAGCTTATCTTTTAGGGTTCTATGTTATTTTGTGTGCAAAGATAAAAGATACGGTTGTCACCTCTCGCGAAGATAGCGCTCGGACTCCTCCCAATATTCCATCGATTCAACAGGCTCGCAGTCGAGTTGCCAATA
>JAZOSP010000078.1:0-2740 GCA_045657165.1 Eubacteriales bacterium | reverse complement strand
GTTTTCCGAACTTGCTCGTGTCTTTCCTCATTTATAGGATGATTTTATCGTTAGATACATAGTTCCTCTTTCTGCTTGTGATAAGGGGTTGAGTTTAGCCAATTCTGCATTTGACAAGTCAAATGCGCTGCTCGCACTTAGTGTGATTTTCAAATTCTACGCTAAGAAAATCATCCTATAAGCGGATAGCATTTTTCTTTATGCGATATAAACCCTTTTCATTCTCATAGCAATCTTCGGTCTGTCGCCGTAGCCCGTGGGAACCGAAGCTATCTCGTCAACCGTTTCCATGCCCGACGTAACCTTGCCGAAGGCGGCGTACTGACCGTCGAGGTGGGGCGCGTCTGCGTGCATAATGAAGAACTGCGAGGAGGCGGAGTTAGGGTCGTATGCTCTTGCCATCGATATAACGCCGCGTGTGTGCTTTATGGGATTGTCGTGGCCGTTTGCGCGGAACTCTCCTACGATATTCTCCTTCGCACCGCCCATTCCCGTGCCCTCGGGGTCGCCGCCCTGAATCATAAAGCCGGGAATCACTCGGTGAAAGATAAGCCCGTCGTAAAAGCCCTCGCCCACAAGCTTAAGAAAGTTTTCCACAGTCTTAGGCGCTGCCTCGGGGCAGAGCTCAAGCTCGATTTTACCCCCGTTTTCCATTTCGATTACAACCATTTTGAAATCTCCTTTCGGTTTGTTATATTTTTATATTTTCGGTCTATAATTTAGTAAGTATAAATTACACGGGAGAATTTTATGAACAGAGAAAAAACTCAAGAGGTGGTTTTCTGGCTGCTCGGTATAATTTTGTTTACAGTTATACTCGTTGTGTTTATGAAATATATTCTTCCCGTCATTCTGCCGTTTTTGATTGCGTGGGCTGTCGCTCTTGCGGTTCGCTCGCCTGCAAAAAGGATAGCCGAGCGTATCAGAGTGCCCGAGAGAATAATAAGGCTCGCTCTTGCAATAGCGGTGACGGCTATTCTTTTCGGTGTGGTTTCTCTCGTGCTCTGGCAGCTTATCGGTGCACTTTGGGGGATTCTCTCGGACATCGGTAAGGGCGAGGGGCTATACGAGATACTTATGCAGATATCAAGTCCGAGCCTCCCTATATTCGGCGATGGAATACCGCCCGAGCTTGCTGAGCGTATCAGTGAGGCGGTGCGTTCAATGCTATCATCAACACTCGCCTCGCTTGCAGGGGCAGTGACCTCGTGGGTTTCGGTTGTGCCGCGTGCGTTTATATTCCTCATCGTGACGCTGATATCACTCGTCTATTTCAATCTCGAGCTTGAGAGAATAAATGCTCTCGTACGCGCCGTCCTACCGGAGCGCGCGGGGAGATTCCTCTCCAAAATACGGCACAGTATATTCGAGGTAGGGTTGAAATACGTGAAATCCTACCTGCTTATTATGCTGATAACCTTCGGAATAATGCTCGTTGGCTTTTTGATTATCGGTGTATCGCGTGCGCCTCTTATAGCTCTGATTGTCGCCTGCCTTGATATTTTGCCGATAATAGGAGTTGGAACGGTGCTTGTGCCGTGGAGCATATTTGAGTTCGCCGGCGGTAATCACGCGGTAGCCGTGGGTCTGCTCGTTCTGTTCGTTGTAAACGAGATTATAAGGCAGTTCTCCGAGCCGAAAATAGTTGGGAAAAGCCTTGATATTCATCCGCTTTTGACGCTTGTGCTTTTGTACGTAGGCTACTCGCTCTTCGGCATATCGGGCTTGATTTTAGTGCCGATTATAACTGCGCTCTTGGGTCTAATCAAGAAAAACGAGTCCACCGAGGTCGGTAAGTAGTCCGTCGCAAAGAGATATAGGCCTAAGCCCGGCGGCACGTGTGGCGGCTTCAATCTCGGCTGCCGAGGGGTGTGCGGAGTAGTCGCCCATAAAATATACTCGTCCGTCGGATACACCTGCCGCGCCTCCGATAAAGCCGTAATCGTAGGGCGGAAGCAAAATATGCCCCGTCTCAATCAGGCAAACGTCTATACCGCTTTGCGAAAGCACTCTCGCCATACCGCCGTCTGCCGTTATCGCGTGCGACGGGTCAAGAGCAAGAGTTGTGCAGGCAGGGTAGCCCTGCTTTACGTTTATAAGGCAAAGCCCCCGCTCCTCTGCCGCGCGTCTTACGAGCTCGTCGAGGCTGTCGAGCCTCGCAAAGAGCTTATCTCCCATAACGAGAGCGTTGAATTTAGAGTCATCGGGATAGCTTTTGCCGGGTGTGCCGCTCGAAAAGCTGACCTTGATTTGTGGGTAAAGCTCGCGCACGTCCTGAAAAACGTACGCCGCCTCGTCAGAGTAGTCAGCAAAGGTTATAATTTCGTCCTTGATTTTACAAATAAGGCTGTCGGGGTGCGACGATATTCCCTCGGGCAAGTAACGAGAGGGAGGTAGCTTTATTAGGTTGTATCCAAAGCGGGCAAGAGTCATCTCTGCCGCTTTTGAAAGACGCGAGTCTGCAATGACGCTTTTCATATCCACCTCGTTAAAATAAAAAGCTCTGCCTTGCTTCGGCAGAGCTTTTTTACCTTATGCACGCTCGATCTTTCCCGAACGAAGGCAACGGGAGCAAACGTAAACAGTCTTGTTTGCGCCTTCAACTACAGCCTTAACCCTACGGATATTAGGCTTCCAGGTTCTGTTGGTCTTACGGTTGGAATGGGAAACGTTATGTCCAAAGGTAACGCCCTTACCGCAGATGCTGCACTTAGCCATTTTGACACCTCCAAAAATACCG
>JAZOSP010000077.1:0-1220 GCA_045657165.1 Eubacteriales bacterium | reverse complement strand
AGAAGAAGAAAAAGAACGCTACTTCCGTCGGATGTACAACATTTCGCAGTTTATGAAGTCATTCAAAGAGCGTGTAACTAAAATGTTCAACGAGGATTACGGTCATAAAGGTGCTCTTTGGCAAGGTAGGTTCTATAGCGGGCTGGTCGAAAATACTTCTCAAGTTTTGTCGATTGTCGCGGCATATATCGACTATAATCCGGTTAAGGCAAAATTAACATCAACCCCGTCGGCATGGCGTTGGAACAGTTTCTCAACCGCTATGGGCGATGGAGACTTAGCTAATAAGTGTCGCAAAATGTATGAGAAAATGCTCGGACTAAAATGGCCAGAGTCAAAAGCTAAAATGGAAGCGATATTTGCTGATAAATTACCTGACGATCTGTCGGCAGAGAAACTACAAACAATATGCGATTATTACGATGATGAATCTGCAAAAGCTGAGTATTATCGTGAGCATCCGCATCAATCAAATGACGAAAAGACGAAGCCTTGGAAAAGGCAGATACGTGCATCGCAGGCGATACGGGTAACGTTGAAGATTTTTAGAGGTGCATTTATCGGTTCTGTTGAATTTGCATTGAAGACGATTATGAGCTTGCCGACGGATTATCCGATGCATAAGACGCGCTCGGCGAAACGCTGCAAGGCGCTTGATTGGCGAGAGCCGATAGTCGCATAGGCGAGCGAACGGTGAAGCCGGATCCGCCGAAGTGAAGGAGCGGACGACCTGGCGCAGCTTGGCGATAAAAAGCGAGCTGAATTGAACGCATCGACGGCCCGATGAGGTCGGATAGCGAAAGAGACATAAAGAAGAGCGAAAAGCGAAGGGATCTGCCGCGAAGAGCGCGGGCGGAGGGCGGAGCATTGCCGTGAAAATAGCGGACGAGACTATGAGAGGCAGAAACTGATGAGGTGTCGCCGCTGCGTGGCGCTGTAAAGGGGACTGTTGGTATTATATTGCGTGTTCCCCCCAAAGGGAATAGTACTCGGGGTTGAAAGACTGTCGTGTATTAGAGTATGATACGGAACAGCAGGTGTATGGTTAACACTTGCTGTACGCATGGGAGACGCTCGTCGGGGACATGAGCTAGGCCGCTTACACGGCTCACGCTCGAAGGACTGTTTGAGCGCCGGCGGAAACCACCTGCTTGAGGCGAAAGACCTCGGATACTTGAATGCAACCTTGCAGACCGCCTACTCCAATACACGGCAGCACT
>JAZOSP010000076.1:0-16476 GCA_045657165.1 Eubacteriales bacterium | reverse complement strand
TCACACGATGAAAATAAAAATACACAGCTCAGTATTAACGCAAAAAATATTCCGTACACTCTTTTCATTATTACACCTCCTAATGCATACAAAAAGTGCGCTGATCGAAGCCAGCGCACCGAAAAACGCTAAACTCCAATTGTTGCCAATCAATCTATTCGTAGTATAGGTTTCCCCTACTTTGAACAGGAGCCGCGTTTTTACCAAAACGGGATTGTTCAAGGCATAACAAAAAGGATATATTTCCCCCTAAAAAGAAAAAGACCTATAACAACGATATTCAGATCGTTTGGCAACTACATTATACTATAATTATCAAAGTTTTTCAATACTTTACAGAAATTTTTGCGTAGTTTTTGTGATTTTTCCATTAAAAACCTTTGTCACTACTTGACCACACTCGTGTCGGGCAGCCCGATAATCCAAGACGGCAAGCTTGTGGGTGCTGTAACGCACGTGCTTGTAGCAGACCCCACCGAGGGATATGGGATATTTATCGAAAATATGCTATCGGCGGCAGAAAATCAGGTGCAGCCGAAGGCGGCGTAAAAATTTAACTCGGGTATTTTTTAGAATACTCGAGTTTTCTCTTGACTTTTAGGGAACAATATGTTAGAATATATCTACACAAGTTCCCTAAAGGAGACGTTATGAATACTGTTAAAATTAACGAATTGCTTCGTCAAAAGGCAGAACTATCTGCAAGACTTAATCTCTTGCCCTACGAAGGAACACCCGAAATAAAAGAAAACAAAAGCGGCAAATATCTATACGTGAGGCGTCGCGAGGCGGGAAAGTTAAAGAGCACGTACGTTGGCACTTTCAACGACGAGCTGTATGCCGCTCTGCTCCGATATTCAAAAGAAGGTCGTGAGCTTCGGCGCTTGATACGAAAGACCGAAAAAGAATTAGCACTCCTTGGGTATGAGGACGGAGAGCTTTCGGGGACGGTGCTTTTGAACCTTGATTTTGCAAGAGCTAATATGAAATCCAATATATACGAGCAAGCTGTGCTCGAAGGCGTTGCTACCACCTTTCCACAGACTGAAACCATTATAGACGGGGGTATCATAAACGGCGTCAGCGCACGTGACGTGCAAAAAATCCTAAACCTCAAGCACGCTTGGGAATTTATTCTGGATAAGGACGTGTTGCGTTCAAAATCGGATTTCTACGTTTTATCTCATATTGCAAGGCTTGTCAACGAGGGATTTTATACTGAGGGCGGAAATCTCCGTGCCGTCCCCGTCAAGATCGGAGGCTCAAGCTATACACCTCCTTTGCCGATCGAGCTTGATGTCAAGGAAGCCATTGAGAGCATTATATCTTCGAACAATGGCACAGTAGATATAGCAATTTCTATATGCCTTTACTGTATGAAAGCACAGCTTTTCAACGACGGAAACAAAAGGGCTGCCGTGATCTTCGCAAATCACTATTTAATTTCACACGGTGGGGGACTTCTCGTTATTCCCGAGCATCACGTGCCCGAGTTTAAAAGGCTGCTCGTGCTCTACTACGAGGACCGCGACAAAGGTGAACTGCGAGAGTTTGTGAAAACCGAGTGCATAAGAAAAATATAAAAATTTGAGAGGGTCGCCGATGGGCTTCCCTCTCGTTTGATTCATTAGTCTATGTAATTAAAGATTACGGTGTATTCACACAAATTGTCTTCCCAGCCGTCGCCTTTGTCTATGGCTTTCCACTGTGCCTCGGTATCTTTCTCATAAAGGATGCGCAGCCCGCAATACAGCTAAGCATTATCTCTCAAAGTGAGCGAATACACCTTGTGTGAATTAACTCTCTATGGTACTGTGATAACGGTAGGAACAACCCACTCCGGCGAGAGAGTGGCAAAATCAGGTAAACGCCAGAGTGCCAAAAGCAAAAGAATCGCCGCCACCGTCATAAGAAGACCGAAGACTACGAAGGAAAAATTGTAAAGCACTCCGAAAAGCTCCCAATTCACCATACAAAGAGGTGCCTCAAAGGCGCAAATGAACTGCAAGTATGCTGCGAGCTTTCTCCACCTTCTTCTACCTACCGTGTGAGAATTATCGTGAGGATTTTTGATTGCTTTATTGATAAGAACGAGATAAATTACCCACGCAAAAACAGTATAAACCGCATCAATGACAGCAACAAACCAATTTATCCATCCGTCAGCAAAGCTTACCGCTGTCAACCCGTTACAGATAACCTGAATATCGTAAAGAAAATCTACGGAAAAATAAAGTATAGCGAATATTGAAATTCGCTTCAATGCGACGAGACTGCGTTTGCAAAGCGAAAAATACGCAAAGAGAGCAAAGAGCACAGCCGTAACCGGCACCGTCATATTGCCGAAATAAACTCTGAACAAATTAGCGCCCCACAAAAGCTGCTGTACATCAAAAGATATGTCAAGTCCGTATATGTTAGGATTAACCACCGCACTGTACGTATTATAAAATCCGAGGAAGGCGAGAGCCGAAATGATTGCAAACCAATACAAAAGGTGAGTACGTATTTTTTTAGTTTTATTCATTTTAAATTCTCCAAAAATATTTTTCAGCCTAAGCGGCACCGTGTAAGCGGCTGTATATTGCGGTGGTATTATTTCTTCGCACCGATTATTTCGTTGATAACCTTTTTTACTTGCTTTTTGGGAATAACAGCCACAATACCGTTAAGATCCATCTCTTTACCCGCGACAGCGCGCACCCAGCCGCTTATATGCGCGATATTTTCCGCAGCATATTCTATCTTGATGTACTTCATAGCGGTCAAAAAACCAACCCCACACTTGTAAACGTCCTCGTTTTCCTCGACAACGCTCTTGTATCCGGCCTTTTCAAGTACATGTGCGGCGTGCTCCTTAAACTCCTCAAAGCTTGAATAGGTATAATCAATTGTCGTTCTTGCCATTTTTTCTTTCCTCCGTATATAAATTCATTTTGCAAATCGGACAAGCAGTCTCCTCTGCGGATACGGTAATATTGCAATGAGGACAGCGCCTCTCCCGCTTTGCATTTTTCTCCGCGCTCACCTGTGAGCGCACTCTGTGACGCAATAGGCCTAATACCATTAGGACTACACCCACTACCAGCGCAATCATCTCATATACAAGAGTACCTGTATTGATTTCAGACAAAATAAGCCACCCGATTAATGGTGACGCGCCATAGCAGGTCAAAAACAAGCCGATTAAAAACATCTATTCCCCCCTTTAAATACAGCAATCTCTCCGGTGCCGCCGGATAGGCTATTTATAGCCTACATTGTATCATATATAGCCCATTTTGTCAAGAGGTTTGGTCTATAATTAGACTGTTAGTTAAATTTTAGAGGTTATGTATGGATACTTACAAAGCAGTGCGCGATAGACTACTTGAACTACTAGGGGAAAAGAAGATGTCAATTCACAAGCTTGCAATGGAATCCGCGGTAGCTCCCTCGTCTATCAAAAATATCATCTACGGAAAGAGTCAAAATACCGGTGTCGTCACGATAAAAATGCTCTGCGACGGCTTGGGAATTACACTTTCCGAGTTCTTTGACACCGAAAAATTCAGAGAGCTCGAGCAGGAGATAAAATAAAAAAGCGCGACACGGGTCGCGCTTTTTCTTAATTCTGAAATTATTCGTTTTCTATTATCCAATCAAGCAGCTCTTCATATTTCATCTCTCCTGCCGCGACGGCAAGACCGACACGCGCGACCTCCTCATTTGTGGGGCGGAGTTTAATGCCATTGGTTTCAAGGAAGGTGAGAAGAACGTACATTCCTATTCTCTTGTTTCCGTCCACAAAGGCGTGGTTGGAGATCAGCGCAAAGCCAAGGCGCGCACCCTTTTCCTGTTTTGAAGGATACAATTCTTTTCCGTCAAAGGTCGCAAACGCAGATTCAAGCGCGCTGTCGAGAAGCGCAATATCGCGCACACTCGGGTCGCCACCCGTTTCCTCTGTAATAAGCTTATGCAATAATAAAACCTTTTCTTGACTAAACTTGATCATTTCGCAAGCTCCTCAAAGGCGGGACGGTAAAGCTTCAGAATACGAGCCGCAACAAAGTCGATCTTCTCGTCGTCAGTCATTTCTATCGTGGTATCGCGCTCAATATCCACCAACTTGTATTTAGGTTTGTTGTTCTTAAAAATATAAAGCTCGCCGTGCTTGTCGGTCATTCTCGCCACACGGGAAAAGTTTTGATTTGCCTCGGAAATCGAAACGATCTGGTTAGTATTCAACTTCATTTTCAATACCTCCCTTTGAGATTACGATATTATTATACACAAATTTTAGGATATTGTCAACCTAAAATTAAAATTTACATAAAATTTCTGTTAGAAATTTTTGTCCTTTACCCACCACACACCTGTCGGGAAGCCCCATAATCAAGAGCATTCGTATCGAGAAGCTTGCTTATCAGGACGAATTCCGCAGATTGCCCCTTGGCGGTTTGCCGTATGGCAAACATAGCACGAAATGCCAAGTGTGCAAAGCGCACCTGCGCCAACGGGAGTAATTGCGCTGACGCGCATTTAATTTTCTGGCAATTCAATTCACGGAGTGCGTAGCGCGAGAAATCATGATGCTACAGCATCAATTCATGACACCAAGTGTCAAATCATTATCATGTCAAGTGCCGCAAACAGACAGACACAGCCTAAAGCTGCGTAAGACAAAAAGCGCGACCCGTGTCGCGCTTTTTGCTTTAACTATTTTTTATTAGGTGTCGGTATTTTTTGTTTTCACCCACTTTTTATAGGGATACCGAGCAGTCCCGCAAAGGGTGTCCTTAAGAAATGCGATATCATCAAGTGATTCCGGAGAAACACTCTCACCGTCCCTCTCCCAACCGGTCTTATCCTTAAACGTTATAGTAAGACCATAGCAGCCATAGAACGCATTAACTCCTATTTCCGTGACGCTCTCGGGAATAATGACATTACGAAGGAGTCGTGCATAGTAGAACGCACCATCGGCTATCTCGGTAACACCGTTTGGCACGATAAAGCTTTTTTCATCCATGTCGTTTACGTACTGTACAAGAGTTTTGCCGTCCTTCGTGTAAAGGTTTCCGTCTATTGATTTATAGACGGGGTTTTCGGAATCCACTTCAATGCTCTCAATATAATCTGCTCCACCGAATGCGTACCTACCGATTTCGGTCACGCTGGCAGGTATTGTTACATTTCCCAGCATTTGGACTTGGTAAAATGCCTTTTCCGCAATTTTTGTAACACCGTCAGGTATGGCAAAGCTTTTCAGGTTATAATTACCCACAGCGTACTTGATGAGGGTTTTGCCGTCCTTGGTGTAGAGAACGTTATCCTTTGCCATAAAATGTTCATTTTCCTCAGATACTCGAAATTCCCCAGTCAGCTTACCGTTGTTGTTATCGAACGCATCGGAGCAAATTATCCTTGTCGAAGCGGGAATGTCAACGGTATAAGGGTGGTACTCTGAATTTGCCGACCCTACTAATATCATATACGGAGCTTCCATAGTACCGAGATATTTCATATATCCATAGTTACAATACAGCAAATTAGTGCCGAGGAAAGCTCCCTCTCCCACCGATTCAATTTTATTATGCAGAGAAATTATTTCGACATTGCTGCCGGCGAAGGCATAATTTCCGATATCGGTAACACACTCGTAGAGCTTGACGCTCTTTAAGCGCGCTACATATTCAAACGCGTAATCCGCGATAGCCGTGACCGACAGACCGTTATAAATACCAACTACAATACTGCTTTCGCTGCACTCACCCTTGCCTGTAAGAGTATAGCCATACCCGTCGGGATTTAAGCTAAAGGCAAGCCCTGCGCTACTCTCCGGAATACAGCACTCAGCGCAAGCACCATCCACTACTGTGTGAACGTGGGGCTTCTCAACCCATTTTGCATAAACACTTATATTCTCGGTAAGCCTCGTCCCGACAAAATAGCTGTCGGTAAGCTCTGCCTCCCATATGCCCTCGTCAAAATACCATCCGACAAAGTTATATTCCTCATCGGTCGGCTCTTCGGGAAGGGCGATAACCGATTCGCCCGCGGTGGTTATTTCATAATAGCTTTGACCATCGACGATAAAATTAATTTCATATTCTATTGCGTTCCATTTCGCATAGACGCTTATATTATCGGTAAGCCTCTTCCCGACAAAATAGCTCTCGGTAATCTCTGCCTCCCATACGCCCTCGTCAAGATACCACCCGGCAAAGTTGTATCCCTCTTTGGTTGGGTCCTCGGGAAGAACAATATCCGATTCACCTGCGGTGGTTATTTCATAATAGCTTTCTCCATCGACGATAAAACTAACGTCAAACTCTACGCTACCGCATGAGGAGAGTCCAAAAGCAAATGAAATCACCAACACTAAAGCCAACAAAAAAACTGCAATACCTTTTCTCATAATGCACTCTCCATTCATATTTTATAAAGCCGAAAGGCTTCTATGAATATTATATCATATGCATACGCGAGTGTCAATAAGCCATGATATAGCAAAGGTCTGCGACCAAGTCGCAGACCTTTTGATTCGTTATTTTCCCTCAGCCTTAAGGGCTGCCCTTTTCTGCGCCTGCATGCGCTTACGCGTCGGGGTGTCGAGGATGACCTTGCGGAGTCTTATGCTCTTCGGGGTGACCTCTATTAGCTCCTCGTCGGTGATAAACTCAATAGCTTCCTCAAGCGAGAGCTGAACGGGAGTGATGAGGGTGAGCTTTTCATCAGCGCCCGAGGAGCGGACGGCTGTCAGGTGCTTTTCCTTGCAGACGTTGACCTCAATGTCGTCGGGCTTCGGGTTTTCACCTACAATCATACCCTCGTAGACGGGTGTGGCAGGGCCGATAAATAGCGGGCCTCTGTCCTGCGACTGATAGAGTCCGTAGGTGGTGGAGATACCCTTCTCCGAGGCGACGAGTGAGGATGTAAAGCGCGTCTTTATCTCGCCCCTAAAAGGCTCATAGCCCGCAAAGAGCGAGGAGATGAGTCCCTCTCCACGAGTGTCGGTGAGAAGCTCTGATCTGTAACCGAAAAGACAACGGGTGGGAATGGTATAAAAGAGCTTCTGGCGCTTGCCGTGAAGCTGCATATCGTTGAGTGTGCCGCGGCGCGCGCCGAGCTTTTCCATTACGGCGCCGACGTATTCCTCGGGCACGTCGATTATAACGTCCTCGATAGGCTCGCACTTGACGCCGTCAATTTCCTTATAAAGCACTCGGGGGTTCGAGCAGCAGAGCTCGTAGCCCTCTCGGCGCATGTTTTCAATGAGGATTGAGAGGTGCATTTCGCCTCTGCCCGCGACTCTGAAGGAGTCGGTGGTGTCGCCGTCGTTTACACGCAGAGATACGTCGCGGAGCAGCTCCTTATAGAGCCTTGCACGCAGGTGGCGCGAGGTGACGAATTTGCCCTCCTTGCCTGCGAAGGGCGAGTCGTTTACAGCAAAGGTCATCCCCATCGTCGGCTCGCCGACCTTGACAAACTCAAGAGGCTCGGGTGCAGACGGCGCGCAGACGGTGTCACCTATCGCGATATCCTCGCAGCCCGAGAAGCAGACGATGTCACCGACCTCGGCAGACTCGACCTGCACTCTTTTCAGTCCGTCGAACTGGTAGACCGACACTATCTTCGCGGGGCGCGCCTTGCCCTCACCGTGGAAGTTGGTGATAACGACGCCCTGCCCCTGCTTGATTCTGCCGCGCTCGATACGTCCGATACCGATTCTGCCGACGAAGTCGTTATAGTCTATTGAGGAAACGAGGAGCTGAAGCGGCTCGTCCTCATCGCCCTCGGGGGCGGGCATATATTCAAGGATAGTGTCGAGAAGGGGTGTCAAATCCTTACCCGGCGTGTGCGGGTCAAAGGACGCGGTGCCTGCCCTGCCCGAGCAGAAGAGCATGGGCGAGTCGAGCTGCTCGTTGGTTGCGTTAAGCTCGAGTAAAAGCTCGAGAACCTCGTCGCCTATCTCGTCAAGTCTTGCGTCGGGGCGGTCAATTTTATTGACTACGACGATAACTCTGTGGTTGAGTGCAAGTGCGCGCTCAAGGACGAAGCGTGTCTGCGGCATAGGACCCTCGGCGGCGTCAACGAGAAGGATTACGCCGTTTACCATTTTGAGTATGCGCTCGACCTCACCGCCGAAAACGGCGTGGCCGGGGGTGTCGATGACGTTGATTTTAACGTCCTTATAGTGTATTGCGGTGTTCTTTGCGAGTATGGTTATGCCGCGCTCGCGCTCGAGGTCGCCCGAGTCCATAACGCGGTCTGCCATCTCCTGATTCTCACGGTAGATACCGCCCTGACGTAGCATTTCGTCAACGAGGGTGGTCTTGCCGTGGTCAACGTGAGCTATTATTGCTATGTTTCTTAAATCGTTACGCTTCATTTCTCTGCCTCATTCATAAGTTTACATTCTAACCCTTATATTGTAGCACAATATGCGCGAAAATGCAAAGGTTTCCTCGAAAAAAGTTAAATTTGTTAAATTTTATATCTTATTTTTGTCATTTCAACAAAACAGTTGACAAACATACTACAAATGTGTTATAATATGTATTGTCCAAAACTACAATTACGAGGTGTAAAACTATGCCTGACAAAAAGCTTGTTATATCATCGAAGAAATTTCGCGGGGATTCTTCAGTGGTTTCCGTGAGACTTCCTAATGATATGATTGAAAAACTTGATGCTATTGCCGAGCAAACAGGACGCACTCGCAATGAGATCATACAGAAGTGCCTCACATTTTCCATTGAAAATATTGAGATTGCTGACAGTAAATAAGGGAGAACATCATGGCAATTTTTAAGTGTAAAATCTGCGGTGGAGCGCTTGAAATAGATAGTACGCAATCCGTCGCTACTTGCGAATACTGCGGTACGAAGCAAACGCTTCCCAAGCTCGACAACGAGCGCCGTGCTAATCTTTATGATAGAGCAAATCACTTTCGTCGCAACAACGATTTTGACAAGGCGATGGGAATATACGAGAATATTCTCAACGAGGACAACACCGATGCCGAGGCATATTGGTCGATTGTTCTTTGCCGCTATGGCATTGAATATGTAGAAGACCCCGCGACGCATAAGCGTATACCGACGGTCAATCGCGCGCAGTTTACGTCGATCTTTGATGACGAGGATTATAAGTCAGCGCTTGCCAATGCCGACGGATATCAGCGAGAGATATACGAATCCGAAGCCAATGCTATCAACGAAATTCAGAAAGGCTTCCTTGCTATTTCGCAGAAGGAAGAGCCTTTTGACGTATTCATTTGCTATAAAGAAACCGACAACAATGGTAGAAGAACTCAGGATAGTGTACTTGCCACCGAGCTTTATAACGAGCTGACACGAGAAGGCTTTAAGGTGTTTTTCTCTCGTATTACTTTAGAGGATAAGCTCGGAATCGCATACGAACCCTACATATTCGCCGCGCTGAACTCTGCAAAGGTAATGGTCGTTCTCGGTACTCGTGCCGAGCACTTTAATGCCGTTTGGGTGAAAAACGAGTGGAGTCGTTACCTTGCGCTAATCAAAAACGGAGCAAAGAAAATTCTTATTCCGGCATACCGTGATTTAGACCCCTATGACTTGCCCGAAGAGTTCTCACACCTTCAAGCGCAGGATATGTCAAAGCTTGGATTTATGCAGGATTTGATTCGTGGAATCAAGAAGATTATCGGATTCGACGAGTCCAAAACAACGGTTATTAAAGAAACTGTCATTACAGGTCTAAACGCGGGTATAGAGCCGCTTTTCAAGAGAGCATCTATGGCGTTGGCAGATGGAGAATTTGGCAGTGCAGATGCTTTTTATGAGCAAATATTGAACCGAGATCCAGAAAATGCCGAGGCTTATGTAGGTAAGTTGTTGGCAGAGTTGCACTTGGAAAAGAAAAGCGATCTTGCTAACAGCGAGGTTTCTTTTGAAAACAGCAACCATTATAAGAAAGCGATTCAATTTGCCAATGCGGAATTGAAGGATGAGCTTTCAAATGCTTTGAAAACCGTCATTGCCCGTATCGACAACAAAAAGAAACAGGAAATCTATCAAAGAGCGAAGATTTTACTGAACGACGCAAGAGATATTCCCACTTGTCAGAACGCGCAAAAGCTTTTTCTATCTATTTCAGGTTATCTTGATGTGGAACAATGTGTTGTCTCGTGCCAAGAAAAAATCGATACCTTTCAAAAAGAATGGGAACAATTGCGTCTTGATCAACAAAAAAAAGAGGAAGAACGCAAGGTTGCCATAAAGAAAGCAAAGAAAACAAGTTTGATAATCAGCTCATGCCTATTGCTTGCCATCATTTCGGTCGCCTCGTACGTTTTCATTTCTCACGTTGCAATTCCCAATGCACAGTATCAAGACGCATTAGAGATGATAGAAGAACAAAAGTATGATGATGCCATCGCACTTTTAAAAACGGCAAAAGGAAATGCCTTGTTCGATAAAACAATATCTAAAATTGATCAAGCAATAGATGACGCCGAAACCGCAAAAGAAGAGAGAAAGAAGTTAGGCGAGGAGGTGAAAAAGCTAGCGGAAGAAGTAAAAAAATTACTTGAACAAACAATAGCAAATGGTACGACGGATATTTCAAATGCTAACTATGAACAAGCGATTCGCAAACTGTTGAAGGCGGGCGTAATTGCACATATCGTTTATCAATGCGAGGGCGGAAATCTTGTTAACTCGGATCCCAATGAGGTAACCTATGCTTCCGAACCGGAGTTTTCCGGCTTGCTTACCCCAGAACGAACGGGATACCGTTTTGTAGGTTGGTCTTGCGAAGAATTTGAATATAAGTTGTCTGAAGCTCGTTTCGATCTCGTTTTCAAAGCCAATTGGAGCGACAAGGAATACGTAATAAAGTATAATCTTAGTGGCGGTACGGCAACGAATCTGACCGAGTACGGTGTAGATGACGCCGCTTTTACATTGACAAATCCGCAAAGGACGGGATACACGTTTATCGGATGGACGGGAACCGATTTGACTCAACCTACAATGAACGTTACGATCCCCACGGGAAGCCACGGCGACCGCACCTATACGGCTAATTGGCAGGCGAACAGCTACTTGGTATCGTTTGATGTTGCAGGCGGTAATTCTGCCTTAAACAGCGCTACGTATACCTATGATAAATCGGTTACTCTGCCAACGCCACAAAGGGATGCATATACTTTTGCAGGCTGGTATAATGGACCCAAAAAGATTTCAAGCGGTACTTGGAAAACAGCATCTAATGTGACACTGGTGGCAAAATGGACACCCACTACCTATAAGATTACTTACAATCTTGGAAAGGTTCCCGCGAGCAACACCAATAAAACACAATTTACCGTGGAATCCAATACAATTACTTTAAGCAATTTGTCGTATAATTATTGCACCTTTGAGGGTTGGTACAGCGATAGCAATTTCACCAACAAGGTCACCGAAATTCCCAAAGGCACGTGGAAAAATATCACGCTCTATGCCAAATGGGATATCCAAACCTTTACGATCGAGTACGATTGGAACGGCGGAGATGAGGTGGCGTCTGCGAAAAAAACTTTTACTGTCTTTGATTTGCCGATTTCCTTGAACAGTGCACCGCAGAAGAGTGGACATAGCTTTTATTATTGGGCGCAAGGAGAACTCGACGGAGTGCCGATTCAAAGTATCACGGCTTGTAATAATTATGTGTTGGTTGCCAATTATATCCCCGATGAATTACAGATTCGACGCCTTAGTGGTGGTACTCGCGAGGGCTATTGGGTTGATGCATGCTATTCCGGAGATGCTACTGCTATTGAGATTCCCAAATATCATATGTTAGGATATTCTACTGATTCTCCTTATATTCAAACTCCTTATATTCAAACAATAACCTTGATAGCTGCTTGGAATCTTTCAAGTATATCTTTTTCGGATGAAATAATTGAAATTGATGTGACGGATAAATTTCAATTTAACGTTTATGAAAATGGTACTTATCTTGGAAGCAGAAATAATCCGTATCATTCGTTAGTCGGTAGAGCAGATCCAAATATTCCGATTAAAACGATTCACGAGGATACCGTTTTTATCGGGGAAGCAGCATTTCGAGGTGATCTTACACTTACAAGCATCATCATCCCCGAAAATGTGAAATACATTTATATTTTTGCTTTTTACGAGTGCAATAATCTAATAGAGGTATATAATCTTTCGTCATTAGTTATTCAAGCTGGATCTAGTGACCACGGGTATGTTGGATATTATGCAGTCATTATTCATACGTCACTCAACCATAATGAATGACATACAAACAAAAATGGTAATCACATATAATTGATTACGAATCAAGCAAATATATCACACAAAAATATTTTGGAGGTACATTATGCCCAAAATTACAGACATTATTAAATACGAAGGTGACAATAGCACCTTCATTTGGAAACATCCTTGCGAGGATTTTAACTCATTGACTCAGCTTATCGTTCACGAAAGCCAAGAAGCCATCTTCTTTATGAACGGTCAGGCGCTCGACTCGTTTGGTCCGGGGCGATATACGCTTGAAACACAGAATATCCCCTTGATTGGAAAGGTTCTTAATCTTGCAACGGGCGGAAACTCACCTTTCCACTGTGAAGTTTATTTCATCAATAAAACTGAGCAGATGTCTATCAAATGGGGCACGGACTCCAAGGTTCAATACGTTGAGCCTACATACGGATTTCCGATTTCCATTGGTGCCTCTGGCGAAATGTCGCTTCGTGCCGATAATGCAAGAAAGCTCCTTCTCAAGTTAGTAGGAACTGAAAACTTCCTCGGTCAGCAAACGCTTGTCAGTTTCTTCCGCGCATTCCTTATGACGAGAGTAAAGACTTACATCGCGCAAGTGATGAAATCTAACGCTATCAACATATTTGAGATTGACGAAAACCTCACCGTTTTCTCGGAATCAATCAAGAAGCTCCTTATAAACGATTTTGCAGAGTACGGCGTTGCTCTTGAACAGTTCTTTGTTACCACTATTGTCAAGCCTGACGGTGACAGACAGTATGAGAAGTTCAAAGATTTGCACTTCCGTCAGTATGCCGATATCGCCGAAGCAAAGCTCCGTCAGCAGACAGATCTGATTCACGCACAAACAGAGGCCCAAAAGGTCGTTATCGACTCTCAGGCACAGGCTACAAAGCGCGCACAAGAGGGATATACCTACGCTCAAGAGCGCGGATTTGACGTTGCCGAAAAAGTGGCGCAGAATGAGGCAGTTGGTCAAATGACCAATCTTGGTGTTGGACTCGGAACTATGGCTGGTGTCGGCGGTGTCGTTGGCGGCGTTGTCGGTACTGCTGTTGGCGATGCGCTGGGCAATACCGCAGCTGTTGCTCCCAAAGCGACAGAGGGTGGCTTCTGCGAAAGTTGCGGTGCAAAGCTTACGCCCGATGCGGCGTTCTGTGACGAGTGCGGAACGGCTGTTACAAAGGCAAACGATACCTGTGCAAACTGCGGTTATAAGTTCGAGCGCCCCGGCAAGTTCTGCCCCAAGTGCGGAACAAAAAGATAAGGGAGGATTGACAATATGAAAAAAAGCATTGGTGTATATAGCATTATATGGGCAATCTGCCTTGCAGTCTTTAACGTTATCGTATTTGTTACACCAAATGAAATTGGTAGCGTGAGTAAATTTAGCGGCTCATTTTGGGTAGGATACATATTCATTACGGTTGCCTTTCTTGGTCAGCTTGTATGTGCGATTTTCGCATTTAAGGTGAAAAATCCCAAAAGGTTCTTCTATAACATTCCGCTAATTTCAATAAGCTACTGTGGACTTGTTGCTATGCTGATTGCGGGAAGCATATTTATGGCAATTCCCGCGCTTCCTGAATGGATCGGAATTATCGTATGTGTTATCATTCTTGCATTTAATGCGATTTCTATTATTAAAGCAACCGCCGCGGCATGTATCGTAAGCGGTATTGACGATAAGGTTAAAACACAGACCTTTTTCATCAAGGATCTTACTGCTAATGCTCAGAGTCTTATGACTTCTGCAAAATCTGACGAGCTTTGTGCAGAGGCAAAAAAGGTATACGAAGCAATCCGTTATAGCGATCCTATGGCACCCGACGCACTTTCCGAGCTTGATTCTCTAATTAAAAGACAGTTTGCTTCCTTTGCCGAAGCCGTGAAAGCAGAGGATACCGAGCTTGCAAGAGAAACCTCAACCGTACTTATTGAGTTGGTTGAAAAAAGGAATCACAACTGCAAGATTTTCAAGAATAATTAAATAACGAAGGGAGAAATTTAACATGAGAGCAAGTGTAAATCACGTTGGATACGGTAAAATCGAATATGATGAAAATTTTTGGACAGGAAAGCGCGAGCTTACCGTCGGCGGAGAAAAGTTGCTAAAGAAAAAGAAAAACGTATATACGTTAAATAGTGAAAACGGAGAGCTGGATTGTCGTATCAAGGGAAGCTTTTTAACGGGCGCAACCTTGTACATAGATCAGGATGTGATACAGCTATCCGAACCATGCAAATGGTACGAAATTTTTTGTTCTGTCTTGATTTTTGCGTTTGTTTTAACATGGGGAAGCATTCCGCAGCTTTGTATGATTATTCCGATTGTCGGAGGTGCGATAGGTGGTGCAATTAGTGGTTTAGGCGCTTTTATCAATCTGTTTTGGATGAGACGAATAAAGCAAGTAGGCTTAAAGCTTTTAGTGTGGCTTGGCATATTCTTTGGAACTATTATGCTTTGTTTCCTGATTGCAGAGTTTCTTTTAATTGTTTTTTATTGAGAAGCTTCTTAATTTTTCTAAAATTTAAGCAGCTCAAGGTTTATTATCAATGGAGAAAAAGTATACGCCATAGGCGTAATGTTATAATTGCAAAGATAAGTTAATATTAAAGCGGCGAACTTTTTGCTCGCCGCTTTTTCTATATCAAGGTGCTTTTGTTGTCGAACAAGTACTTTGCGCCAAGATTGTGCCACAATTCTGCCAGAACGCACATTCCTCGAAAAAAGTTAAATTTTATCTCGTCCAGCCCTCGCCGTTTATCTCGTAGGCGCGATGAACGGTGACGAAGGCAGACTTGTCCGCCTTGTTTATAATGCTTATAAGCTCTGCGTATTCTCGCATTGTGAAGCTGACGGTGATAAGGTGCTTTCCCTCTCCCGAGTAGCCGCCCGTGACTGCGGTTATAGTGGTGGTGCGGTCAAGCCTCTCGATAACGAGGCGGTTAATCTCCTCGTATTTATCCGAGATAATGCTCGCGACGAAGGCGCGCTGTCCGCCGAGGAACAGCCTATCTATAACGAGCGAGCCGACGAGGGCGGTGACTATGCCGAGGAGCGACACTATCATATTTTTCGTGACGAATACACCGAGAGCGACTATCGCGGCGTCGATAAAGAAGATGACTCTCGAGCTGCGAAGGCGCGGAAACGCCTTACAGATTATAAAGGCGAAGATATCAACGCCGCCCGTTGAGCCGCCGCCGAGAAAGGCGAGCGCGCAGCCGCAGCCGACGAGCACACCGCCGACGAGCGAGGCGAGTATAAAGGCTATTTCGGGGTGAGTAGAGCCCGCGAGGTAAAAGTAGCCTCCAAGCACGTCGGGCGACACGAGCAGCATAAACAGCGAAAGCGCGGGTGGGTAGACCACGGTTGATACGAGAGTTTTGAGCGCAAAGGAGCGCCCAAGGAAGATAAGCCCCGCAAAAAACAGCACCCACGAGAGCACCGCGACGATAAGGTCGACGGTGATAAACTCGACACCTATGAGAAGATTAAGCACGATTGCTATACCCGACATGCCGCCCGCAACGAGGTCAAACGGCACGAGAAAGACCGCCGTGCCAAACGCAAGCACAAGCGTCCCAAGGAAGGTAAGACCGAGATTTTTGAGTATAAGCCCGAGCTCCGCAGGGCTTTTTTTCCTGAACCAAGACACCACCGAGTCCTCCTGTTTTTTATTTCGTATTTAGTATAGCACAAAAAAAGGAAAATTACAATACAATGCTCCCAAGACAAAAGAGCGAGCCGACACGGCTCGCTCACATAGATGTACAGTTAAATTACAAAAACTCTACACGGGGTAGCCCAAAGGCTCGGGTGAGCCTTTGGGGAATAATTAAACGCAAAGATATTTGCTATATTAACAGAACTATTTTTAACTTGGAGATTCAAAAATAATTTTGGTTTCTTCGCCGCGAGTTATTGTCACGCTTGAATAGTGGTTGAAAACACTTGGCTCGTTGTAGCAATACAGATAATCACCGTATGAATACGTGTATTTTCCAAAAGAATGGTCCCATCTGGAAAATTTACAAACAGCTTTAACGTCATCCAACGTCAAAACAGGTTCGGCAGAGTCGCTCCCATCCATTTCAAAGCAGTGAAGCTCGTCTGTTCTGCCAACAGATACGTAAAGTTTGTTCTCGTGAAAAGAGAGGTATGTGTATGACCCATCAAGCAGAAAAGACTTAGAAAACAGTTTTT
>JAZOSP010000075.1:0-1664 GCA_045657165.1 Eubacteriales bacterium | reverse complement strand
CGTCTTAAGGCTGCTTCCGAGGCAGGTAAGAGCTTTACCATGATCCTCGGTAACCCCGAGCCCGACACCTACATTCCTCTTGCACAGCTTATCAACTACTTCAAGGTTGACTGCTCGAAGGTTCACCTCGTTGCAGAGGACGAGTGGGCTGACCAGGACGGCAACATCGCTCCTATCACCTACGAGGCAGGCTTTGCTCACTCGATGATCAAGTATCTCTACTACCAGATCGACGAGAAGCTCCGTATGCCTATGGAGAACGTTCACTTCCCCACCAACGCTAACATCAAGGATTACTCCAAGATTATCGACGACATCACCGAGGGCACGGGCGCTGATATCGCTTCGACCTCTCCCGGATGGGCAGGCCACATGGCATTCGTTGACCCCATTCCCGAATTCATCGGCTCGGGCGACATTGAGGAGTGGCTTAACCAGCCCGCACAGATAGTTAAGCTTCACCCCATGACCATTATGCAGAACTCCCTTAACGGTACGTTCGGTCAGTCGGGTGACATCGCAAACGTTCCCCCCTGCGCTGCAACCATCGGCCCGCTCGACGTAATGCGCGCAAAGGAGAGAATTGAGGTTCACGCACTTGCAACCTGCGGCACCTTCTCCTCTTGGCAGAGAATGACCAGCCGTCTTTGCACTCACGGTCCTATCACTCCTTACCTTCCCTCTACCATGCTCCAGACCAAGAAAACTCAGGTCTACATCTCCGAGGAGCTTGCAGCTCCCTTCGAGTGCTGGGAGAAGGTTGGTTACTAATTCCAACAAACGAAAAAACACCGACAGGCGCGCCTGTCGGTGTTTTTTCGTTGCTTTTTCAAATCAGGTTCATGGTGTATCGCTGACCGAGAGCCCACGCGGATTTTCTGTATTTCAGATATTCGTCGACCGTTTCGATACTGAAATGCTCGAATTTATCGTGGGCACTCGATATTTCGAGGTCTGCGAGCAGCTCGATGAGCTCTCGCTGATTTTTCGGGCTGTCTTTCGTCCAATCAGAAAGAGCGTAGGCTCGCAGCAGTAAAAGGGCTACCGTTTCATCGTATAGCTCCTTGTATTCGCCGACCTCGCAAAGGGCGAGGTTCTCTCTGAAAAAGCAAAGAACGTGCCGAAGAAAATAGGCGGCACTCCGTTTCCCCCTTGTGTAAAGCAATATTTCCCTCTCGGCTTTTCGGTACTTCGCTTCGAGATTTTCACTGTGTTCTTTTGTCATATTTTTCTTGCAGCTTTCCAAGATTTATAATATTTTTCTTCATTTTCATAGCGTGCTTATAGGATTTATACGCGCCACCGTGTGAGTGGTTGATATAGGTAATTACAACGTCTGCCCTCTCTGCCATATATCTGTTGCGGTAGGTAATAGCAAAGCGAAGCGGCTTATCCTCGATTTCGGGATATACTACACAGTCGTAAAGCTTGCTTTTGTGAGCCAGATGATTTTTTTGATATTCAAGCGTAATATAAGGAGTGACGAAAACGAGCGACACGCTTGGGTGAGTTGCCTTGTATTTTTTACAGCAAGCGTAGGCAAAGTCGTCAAAGCCGCCGTAACCGCCAAGGTACATCTCTGCTTCGCCGTCACCTGCGGTTGCCTCTAAAAGCGAAATTAGCTTGTCCTCTAACTCCTTTGTGGCAGAAAAGCTTGAATGACC
>JAZOSP010000074.1:0-1679 GCA_045657165.1 Eubacteriales bacterium | reverse complement strand
AGCACTTACTAAAAAATAAGCAACAGCCCTTTTTCAAAACGGCTGTATTACGCAAATCCGTATTAATACAGCCGTTTTTTTCTGAATTGTTATATTGCCCTTTGTTGTTAAGAGCACGCCTATTTTGGCAAAGCTAACCGTTATAGGTCAAGAAACCAAGAAATAGTTGTATTTTTTTGAGTTTTTTTGTCAAATCATAGGCGTGCCCTATTCCAAATGGCAGAAAATTTTGGTAAAATTTTCTATCATCTGTGTTAGGAAGGGTATAATTATTATGAGACATGAATTAGAAGCTATTTTAGGCTGTGAGCTGCGTTTTCTTGCCATTGCAACGAGGGAGCGGCTTTCTCTCGCACAAAAGGAGATGGCAAGGCGGTTAGAGATGAGCGAGAGCTCATACTCGGACATTGAGACTGGCAAAACCAAATGCAGTGCATTAACCTCAATCTTGATTTTGGATATGCAGGACGACCCGAGAGAATTTTTTCAAAGACTCAAGACAAAATTCGCAGAGTGCTATGAAACGGAGATGAAGACGGTATGATGAGCGTTACGTATGCACTAATAGAGGAAAAGTATAATTTTGCGGGCAATTCCCGTATTTCTTACGGAATAGCTGCGTATTGCGGTGGAGAGATTGACGGCAGCGCGACTATCGTAAAATCCGTTCATGACATCACCTCTGACAAGGAAGGGCTTTCGAGACTCGTTAAGGATTGCAACGATTTGAAGCTTTCCCTCGTTCATCTATATGACGTGGTAGAGGATTTCCTTGCGGAATAACAACGTATAAAAAGCAAGCAGAAGAAAATTAATATACAAACTTATGAAAGAAAGGGCTTTCCTGGCACAGAAGCTCTTGCTTTCCTCCGAGATATATACCTCGGAGGTTTTTGTATATCAGTAGCGTGAGAGCGCCTCGATTTTTCGGGGCGTTCTTCTTGTAATCAAAAAAGCCTTGAAAGCGCGCGCTTTCAAGGCTTTTTTGTTAATAGAGAGCTTTTTGCTCGGCGCGAATTATCCGCGCGAGAAGCCGTAGCTGTTTACTACGCCGTCGACGTTGCGCCCCTCCTTGCAAAGAGGGCACTCGTGAGGTGGAACGCAGTAATAGCCGTCGAGGTCGTTTGCGTCAAATACCGAGCAAACGGGAACGCCGTTACATTCGTCTACCGCCGAATAAATGGACGCAAGCCCCACGACACTTCCGCCGTAATATTTAATAGCGTCCATAGCAACGCTCGTGGTTCTGCCCGTCGCAACCGACGAGGTGAGAATCAAAACGTTCTTGCCCGAAATCAAGGGAATTGATTCCTCGCGGAAGATAAAGCGTCCTGCCGAAATCTTTTCGGGCGTAAGAATATAAATCGCTTGGTTTGAGTTAACGTTCATAAATCCCGAGCTCGTGAGCTTCTGCGCCATGCAGGTGGCAACGACCTGCATTTCGTCGAGGCAAAGAATTGTGTCGATTACCATATTGCTGTAATGTGTGACCAGCTCATCCGCAACGGCGAGCGCCTCGGAGAGCTTCGATTTTTGCTTGGTCACGTCGATGTAATAGTTCATGTGACCGTTGGATTTCATGAAGTGGCCTTTCACCACTCGAAGAAACAGATTCTTGCCTTTAGTCCTGATTTTGTAAGAATTTTCAATAGCCATATCAATCTCCGTTCTGCCGCTTT
>JAZOSP010000073.1:0-1346 GCA_045657165.1 Eubacteriales bacterium | reverse complement strand
AAGTCCACACTTGGCTGCGAGAGCCAAGCACCAAAATCAACTAAAAATTAAGGCACAGAGTTCTACGAATTTTCGAGAGAGCGAATTTTGTGAGATGCGAGGTAAAAATTCGAGATAATATGCGGATATTATAAGGATTTTTACCGATGTAGCTTGCAAAATTCGCCTCTCCAAAACGAGTCCTGATTATTCACTCTTGCCTAAACTTAAAGGAGAAATAAAAATGGCATTTACCGCTAAAGACGTAGCCGAGCTCAGAAAGCAGACCGGCTGCGGTATGATGGATTGCAAGAAGGCTCTTACCGAGTCGAACGGCGATTTTGAGGCAGCAGTAAAGTACCTTCGTGAGAAGGGAATGGCAGCTACCGCAAAGAAGGCTGACCGTATCGCCGCAGAGGGTCTTGTTGACGTTATGACTATCGGTGATACCACCGCTATCGTTGAGGTTAACTCCGAGACCGACTTCGTTGCAAAGAATGCAACCTTCCAGAGCTTTGTAAAGGACGTACTTAAGTCCATTATCGCAGCTAAGCCCGCTGACGTTGAGGCTCTCCTTGCTGCAAAGTTTGCAGACACCGAGTCCACCGTTTCCGAGGCTCTTGCAGAGAATATCTACAAGATAGGCGAGAAGATTTCTATCCGCCGCTTCAAGATCGTTGAGGGCACAGTTTCCACCTACGTTCACGGCCTTGGCGCTACCGGCGTTATTGTAAGCTTTGATACCGACGTTGCAGACAAGGAAGGCTTTGCTGAGTTCGCAAAGAACGTAGCACTCCAGACCGCTGCTATGACCGTTCTTTATCTTGATAAAGATTCGGTTCCCGCTTCGGTTCTCGAGGAGGAGAAGGCTATTCTCTTAAAGCAGATGAGCGAGGATCCCAAGATGGCAAACAAGCCCGCACAGGTGCTTGAGAACATCGTTAAGGGTAAGCTTGGCAAGTACTACGAGACCAACTGCCTTGTAGAGCAGACCTACGTTAAGGACGACTCTATGACCGTCCGTAAGTACGCAGAGAACACCGCAAAGGCTCTTGGCGGCTCTATCAAAATCACAGGCTACGTTCGCTTCGACAAGGGCGAGGGTCTTCAGAAGAGAGAAGAGGACTTCGCAGCTGAGATTCAGAAGATGGTTCAGGGCTAATTTAGGGCTTCGTATTTAGGCATAACCGAAAACAAAGAAGGAAGAGACCGCGGTCTCTTCCTTTTATTTATATATCAAGCGAGTTTGCTTTTCTGTAAGTGGGGATTTTTGTGTTAAGCTCGTAGTCGAGCTGGCGAAGCTTCCAGCCTAGCGACTGCTCGTCGGTAGTATAGCCCATATAAGGCTCCCAGCCGAGTCTTGAATC
>JAZOSP010000072.1:0-5522 GCA_045657165.1 Eubacteriales bacterium | reverse complement strand
CAATATCCCAATTGGTGTTCTCGCATATCCATTATAACACCAATTTTAAATTCTGGCAAATAAATTCGGTTCTTTCTTCCTGTTTTACCCATAAAAATATGCACCTCCAAAAGTGTCTAACTTTTGGGGTGCATATCATTTCTTGCTCTTTTTCTTTTCCGCGGATTATAATCTACTCTGCGCCTCGGCAGCCATTTCTGCCGTGATTTTCAGAAACTGGTCAACATCGTCCGTGCCGTGGCAGTGAAGCGGTGAAACTCTTATAGCACCCTCTATGCCGAGCGCGTCGAGAATTCGCTTTGAATATATGCTCGTGTTGACCCTCTCGTATACGGTGACACCGCGCCGCTGATACTCGGCAACGCACTCGGTAAAGTCCGTACCGTCGATAGCCATAGCGACTATAAGGTCGCGCGCTGAAAGGTCGTCGGTATCGACGAAAAGCTTAACCCCGGGGATATGGCGAAGCCACGCCGCAGCTTCCGAGCCCTCAAGGAGCCTGTAAAGCAGAGCGCGCTCGTGAAGATGAATACGGCGCATACCCTCAACAAAAAGCGTACGCTTGTCATCGGATTTTATATAACGCTCGCCGATTTTCGTGACGTAATTTATAATTTCCATTGCTGCCGCAAAGTTTGCGGGCGCGCTCGTGCCAAGCTCAAAGACGCTCTGCTCCTTTGCAATGAGCTTGTGGTGCGGGAGTGCCGCCACGCGCTCCGAAACGTAGGCAAAGCCACAGCCGCGTATGCCGAAAAACTTGTAGGGCGCAAAATTCATACCGTCAATCCCGAGCCTCTCCACGTCAAGCGGACAGTGCGGCGCGTGCTGAACGGCGTCGGAAATTATGTAAAGGTCGGGCTTTATCTATCTTGCGAGCTTGACTATCCTCTCAATATCCATAATGTTACCCGAGATGTTTGACGCCGACATAATGCTTAAAAGGCAGGTGTCCTTATCAACGAGCCTTGCCACGTCCTCGGGGTCAATGCCGCCCGTCTCCTTGTTGGCGGGAACGACGCGCATTTCCTTGCCCGTCTTTTTACAGTAAAACTCAATGGCGTCAAACGCAGAGGGAGGCTCGATAGACGATACAACCGCATTAGTCCCGGGGATATTCTCCATTATCAGCCCGACCATATGAAACATCGTCTGCGAGGCGGTAAGCTCGGTTATAAGCGAGCCGCGTGTCGCGCCGAAGATTATCTCCATAATCTCTCGTGTCCCCTCGTCAACAAGCCGCTTTAACTCAAGCGAGCGCGCGTGTATTCTCTCGGGACAGTCGGGAAACATCTCGTACTCCAGCTTTTTCATAGCGCAGCTCTTGAGCCTTAAGCTGCCGCCCGAGTTTTCGAAAAACAGTCTTTCACCGTATTTCGGGTCGGCGTCGCAGTAAAAGAACTCGTCTCTAAGCTCGCGTCTTATATTCTCATCAAACAAAAGTCCGTGTGGATATTTCATTGTTTTTCTCTCCAAAATGGTGTTTTTGTAAATAAAAATTTACATATTAAGGCTTCTGAAGAGCCTCTTGAAGTTTTTATGCATTATTTTCTCGACCGCCGTCTCGGGATAGTTAAGCGACAGAAGCCTATCGGCAAGCCTATAAAAATCCGCCGACGAGCAAAGCCCCCGAGGCGCTTTATCAATGCCGTCAAAATCGCTGCCAAGACCGAGCGTCTCCCCACCGCCAAGCGCCATAAAATGCTCAATATGAAGCGCGACCGTGTCAATATCAGCCTCGCCGCCCGAAAGAAATGTGGGATAAAAGTTTATACCTACAACGCCGCCGCGACGCATAATTTCAACAAACTGTTCGTCGGTGAGATTTCGCCTATGGTTATGCACCGCGCGGCTCACCGAATGGGTTGCCACGGGCGGAAGGGTGTAATTTTCAAGGCTCTCGTAAAAGCTCTTATCCGACATATGCGACACGTCGAGAATTATCCTGTGTTTTTCCATCTCCGAAAGCGCCGCTCTGCCGAGCAGAGAAAGCCCCGAGTTGCCCTCACAGCCGCCGCAGAGAATATTATCGTTATTCCACGACAGGCTCATAAAGCGCACGCCCGCGCGATGAAAATCGGCTATATCGGACAGCTTGAAGTCGGGCTGATTTCCAAGCCCCTCAATCGAGAGGACGGCAGATAGGGGGGGCGGGGTTTTTCTCTATATCCTCCGCCGTATAGCATAGGCGCACCTTGTCGCAAAGCCGCTCGCACTCGCCCTTGAAATAAAGGAAGCAGGCGTCCATATCAGCCCTATTCATACTTCCGCCGTTAAAGAGTGCAAAGACCTGTACGCTGTCGCGGTAGCCCGAGAGATTACCCGTGTTTACCGCAAGCTCGCCCGAGTCAAGCCCGAGCCCTCTTTTATACATCTTTGACATAGTGTCGCAGTGCGCGTCAAAATATGAATACACAGCCTCACCCCCTATCCGTGTTGAAATTTATTTTAAAAGGTACCCGATTTTTGCCCACTGGACAGCCTCCTTGCCCTGCTCAACAGGCACGCCGTCCTCAATCCAGGCACCGCCGTTTTCGGTAGAGAGCGCCTGCGGGCAGTTAGAAAACGCGAGGTATATGTCGCCGCGTATGTCAACCGCCTCGTGCTCTACGATGCCGTACTTCGAAAAGTAGTCGAAAATGACCTCGCCGTCATAAACCATCTTTATCGCATTACGGTAGTTGTGCATTTTCGGGAAGTTGTCAATCGATTTATCACTCTTGTAATTATAAACAATGAGAGGCTTGCCGTAGTACTCCATAATATCGGGGCGCGACTGCGCGCCGTCCTCGAAAATTTCCGTCTCCCAATTCTTTCCGTCACGCGATACGGTGTATGCCGCGTGACCTGTGCCGTGGTCGTCGGGCGGGAAACGGTACATACCGTAAAAGCCGTCCTCACCTCTGTAATACCTGAACTCGTAGGTCATAGGCTCGGGGTGGATTGCAAAGGGGGCTAAAACGTTATCCTCAATCTTGCAAAGCGTAGCATAGCCGAGGTCGTCGTTGGATATTGCGGTATAAAGCTCGCCGCCGTAACGTGTCACCTTGTTTATTATCGGGTTTGACACGCGCTCAAGCTGATAGCCGTGAGCCTTAAGATACTCGGCGTAGCTCTCGCAAAACAGGCGCACGTCGCCCGACTCCGTACGAAACAGAACCTCAACTCTCTCAGAGAGCGTATCGTTATAAAAATCGTAGTCGCGGTAGTAGGTCGCAAGCTCGCCGCGCGTCGTCGTAAAGACGATACGTACCGTCCCGTCGCCGACAAGATACGCGGCGTTACAAAGAAGCCCGCGCGACTGACCGACGCCCGTATCAACCGTAATTCTCCTTGCGTTCTCGGGCTGCGAGGGTGCAAACACCGCAAGGCAAAGCTTGCCCGTAGACTCGCCGTAGTGCTTCGCAATACCCGTCAGATATGCAACGAACACAAGTCCGTTTTCCTTATCGTAGACGGGGGTTGAGCCGCACGCCGCGGTCTCAAAGAGCCCGTCGCTTATCTGTACCATATCCATACCGTAATTCATAGCGTTTCTCCTTATTTTATCGCGTTTTTCATTTTTCGAAGCGTGTCCCTCGCGCCGCCGAAAACGAACGACCAGTCAGCCCCAAGAAAGAGCATATCGAGCCCGAGCGCCGACCAGGTTTTAGTCTCAAAATCGGTAGCGCCGCCCGCAAGACCGACATATTTTCCGCTTGCCCTAATCAATTCTGCGACAGCCTTTATTTTTGACATTGTCTTCTCGCCAAAAACGTTAAGGAACTCGCCGAGCGAGCCGGAGAGGTCGTTCGGGCCGAAAATAAAGCCGTCAATATAGGGAATTTCGAGGATTTCGTCAAGCTCCTCAATCATTTTTATATCCTCGATTTGCATAAGCCGCAGCATATCAAAGGAGTCGCGCGTAACGTACTCCTTGGCATCGCATGCACCGTAGCCTATCGCGCGCAGAGGACCGAAGCCGCGCGTGCCGTGCGGTGGATAGAGCGTCATTGAGATAAGCTCACGTGCCTCTTTGGCAGACCTCACCATAGGAAAAATTATACCGTCGGGCCCCATTTCTAAAATTTGCTTTGTTGCCGTCAGGTCGTTTTGCGGCAGGCGCACAAGAGACGCTATCCCTGCCGAGCGTGCGGCATTTAGGTGGCACAGCACCTCCTTTTTGCTCATATAGGTGTGCTCGGTGTCAATCCACACAGCGTCGTAGCCTGCGTTTCCCATAATCTCACATAGACACGGGTCGGTAAGGCTTACAAGCGTGCCCGAAACTTTTTCTTTCCTTTGAAGCTTTTCCCTTAAAGAGTTCATATAAATCACCCCCACACTCATTATATCAGCATATTAAGCAATAAAAAATAGCAAAATTTGCAAATTACATTGAAAAACCTGCTCCGATATGGTATAATTGTCTTATGGATAATTGTTATGACTTCAGACTTTCGTGCAATCGCGTGGGGCTTCAGCTTTGTAACTCTACGCTCTTTTCGGAGCGCGAGATTCACCCCTACCACGAAATACTCTTTTGCGAGGGGGCTGTCGCAAAGCTGCGCACGGAAAACGGACAAATAAAAATAAGAGGAAATCAGCTTTTTATTATCCCCAAGGGGAAATATCATATGTTCGACTTATCGGGAGGCGGACAGCTCAAAAGGCTTAAAATTTCCATTCCCGACGAGCTTGTCTCGGACACCCCGATAAGGCTGTTTTCGGGCGATATCCGTATTCTTCATCCGACAGAGCAGGGCGTCGCCTTTATTCTGGACAGGCTATGCGAGCTATTGCGAGGCAAGGAAAGCGCAGAGCAACTCCATCACGCATACAGCGCGGTTATGCTCCTTTTGTCAGAGCTTAATCTCTTGACCGAAGCAGGCGAGGTGTCGGGCTATCAGGGCGCAAGCGATGCGGTCCTTGAGGTCGCAATATATATATCGGAAAATTTGTCGGGCGACTTAAGAGTAGAGGAGCTGTCGCGAGCCGTCAATTTTTCCCCGTCATTTCTGTCGCACAAATTTAAAGAGGAAATGGGCATCTCGCTTCACAGGTACATCGTGGAAAAGCGGCTCGCGTATGCAAAGGAACGCATCGACAGAGGTGAGCCGCCCTCAAAAATTTACAGAGAATGCGGCTATGGCGACTACTCCTCGTTTTATAAGGCGTATCTCCGCCGCTTTGCCGCGCCGCCGTCCGAGCGAGAGCACTCTTGGCGGTGACCTTTGCCGTGTTTTTCGGGGCTCCTTTTGCTACAATTTTAACAATCGCCTAACTATTTCCATCTACGCCGGCAATTCTCTGCTTTAGCAGGCTTTTTCTCAAAAATTCACTTATTGTTTATTGACTTTGCTCACAACATATTGTATAATATTATATTGCTAACACCTAAATATTGCGCACGGCAAAATGCGCTCCCGCGCTACCCCGCCGATGACGGCTTATAACGAAAAGTGAGGTAAGGAACCTATGAATCAAAACTATCCTGCTTGGGAAGGCTTTTCAGACGGCACGTGGACAAAAGAGGTCAACGTACG
>JAZOSP010000071.1:0-104929 GCA_045657165.1 Eubacteriales bacterium | reverse complement strand
GTGGGGACTACCTCCTTTTTCACCCACTCGAGCACGCCCTCGTCGCAGTCGTAATTAATCTCTCCGTCGTAGCCAAGGGCGGTGAAAAGGTGCATATATTCGGTGCCGTAGCAGTCGGACACAAAGGTCACGAGTCCTCTGTAACGGAGATTTTTCGCTCGGACGCCCGTCTCCTCAAGCATCTCGCGCCTTGCACAGTCGTACGGCGTCTCACCGGGCTCAAGCTTGCCGCCTATGCCTATCCATTTGTCGCGGTTTTCGTCATTTTCCTTTTTGGTGCGGTGTATCATAAGGTACGCGCCGTTATCCTCTATATAGCAAAGGGTTGTGTTTTTCATAGTGCGAGCCTCCTTCATAAAATAATTTTAGCACTCGTAGGAGTAAAATTCAAGAGGAGAAAATATGTACACACTGTTAAACTTTATAATTGGTTAAAATATTACTAAAAAGCGCTTGACTTTTTTGCAAAAAGCAGTATAATAGTTAAGTGTTTAATTATTAAACCTCAAATTTGAAAGGAGACGTAATGTCGGACAGCAAGCTTGCCCGTGCTGTGGATATGATGATACGCACCGATCATATCCACAGATGTCTCATAGATTCGCGAGTCCGCGAGCTTGGGATACACAGAACACAGCACAGAATTCTTATGCACCTCGCACGACACGATAAGCTCCCCTCGCAAAAGGAGCTTGCGGAGAAGCTCGACGTTACCCCGGCTGCTGTAACGGTTGCGCTTAAGAAAATCGAGCGTGACGGTTACGTCGAGCGGACGCTCGGACAGGATAGCCGATATAATGAGCTGCGTATAACGGAGCGCGGCAGAGAGCTTGTCGAGCGCACGAGGGAAGTGTTCGCCGCCACCGACAAATCTCTTTTTGACGGCTTTTCTGACGAGGAGCTTAATCACTATATAGCTTCTCTTGAAAAGCTTGAGGAAAACATCAGGGCACAGCTTTCTTGTGCCCCTCGCACAACGGAAAGGAACTCAAAACGGAATGAAAAGATGGTTTAAGTACATAAGGCCTTATCTTACCTCGTTCATACTCGGGCCTCTTTGTATGATTGTAGAGGTTATAGGCGAGGTTGTAATGCCGCTTCTTCTCGCAGTTGTTATAAACGGCGGTATGGACGGCACTCTCAACATAGGCACGAGCATAGGAATAGGCGCGCTTCTTATAGGCGTTGCTGTGTTTATGATGATTGGCGGCGTCGGCGGCGCGTATTTCGGCGCTAAGGCGTCTGTAAATTTTGCCACCGACTTGCGTCAGGATTTATTTAATAAGGTACAGAAATATTCCTTTGCGAATATAGACAAATTCTCGACGGGCTCCATAGTTACCCGTCTTACAAACGACGTAAATCAGCTTCAGATGTTCGTAAATATGTTGCTTCGAATGGCGCTCCGCTCGCCCGGAATGATGATAGGCGGTATAGTTATGGCAATAGCGCTGAAGCCCGAACTTTCGGTAGTGCTTGCAGTCACTATGCCCCTTATGCTCGTGACGATATTCACGATTATAGCCGTAGGCTTCCCGAGATTTGCGAAAATGCAGAAGAGGGTAGATTCGCTAAACTCCACAGTTCAGGAGAACGTCACGAACGTGAGAGTGGTAAAGTCCTTTGTAAGAGAGGATTTTGAGACCGATAAATTTAGGTCTGCAAACTCGAATTTGCGCCTTGCAGGGCTTCACGCCATGAAGGTCGTTATTTTTATGATGCCGGTCATGAATATATTCATGTATGCGACAACGATTGCGGTAGTGTGGCTCGGTCATGATATAGTTCTCGTGGGCGGTATGGCTCCGGGCGACCTGCAGGCATTCGTCGTTTACGTCACGCAAATACTATCATCTCTTATGATGGTAACCATGCTGCTTATGAACGCCTCGCGTGCTCTCGCCTCGGGTAAGCGTATTTGCGAGGTGCTAGACGAGAAGCTTGACCTTAGCGATGCTACCGCTGCCTATCCTTACAGGCTCGTTGAGTCTGGTAGTGTGGAATTCAAGAACGTTTCCTTCCGCTATTACAAGAACAATACCGAAGAGGTGCTTGATAGAATAAATCTAAAAATCGAGTCAGGAAGCACCGTCGGTGTAATCGGATCTACAGGTTGCGGAAAAACCACGCTCATTTCTATGATACCGCGTCTTTACGACGTTGACGAGGGTGTTGTTCTCGTTGACGGTATTGACGTGCGCGATTATTCGCTAAAGAATCTGCGCGACGGTATAGGAATTGTGCTTCAGAAGAATCTTCTTTTCTCGGGCTCGATAATCGACAATCTCCGCTGGGGCGACGAGGACGCAAGCTATGAGGAGGTTGTGACCGCTTCTGACCACGCGGCAGCCGATAAATTCGTATCGTCATTTGCCGACGGCTACGATACACTGCTCGATAAGGGTGGCTCGAACGTCTCGGGAGGGCAAAAGCAGAGGCTTTGTATCGCCAGAGCGCTTCTTAAAAAGCCCAAAATACTCATTCTCGACGACTCGACAAGCGCGGTTGACACAGCAACCGAGGCGCAGATAAGAAAGGCTCTGCGCGAGGATTTGCCCGAATGTACAAAAATTATTATCGCCCAGCGTATCAGCTCGGTCAAGGACGCTGACACCATAGTCGTAATGAACGAGGGCGAGATAACGGGTATAGGCACTCACGACGAGCTTCTTGATTCGAATACCGAATATCAGGAAATTTACTACTCGCAAATGGATAAAAAGGAGGCGTGACGATGAGAACACTTGAACAGCTTCAAAAAGAATACAGTCGCGGCTCCAATATGACCGCAGGCGCTAGAGGCTTCGGCCCCGGTCGCGGTCCGGGACCCGGCGGTCCCAGGGGACGCGGTATGGGAATGAAGGGGAAGCCGAAGGAGCTTGGAAAAACGGTAAGGCGCCTTCTTTCCTATGTCAGTATGTACAAATTACGCCTTCTCCTCGTTATCCCATGTATGCTCCTGACGACGGTTTCATCTCTCGTCGGCGGTTATATGATGGCGCCTATAATTAACAGGCTTGCAAAGGCTATAGGCAGCGAGGTGAAGGGCATGAGTGCTCTTGAGGTATGGGCAGACAGTATAATCGAGAGCTTTGCCTCAACGCCGCTTGTCTCCTCTCTTATGGCGGGTATTGGTGAGGTAACAGTCTACGTGCTTGCGGCACTCATTATTCTTGCTTCGATATATCTTATATCCTCCGCCTCCTCCTATGTACAGGCACGCATTATGGTGTCGGTTTCGCAGGGCTCTGTGGAGCGTATAAGAAACGATCTGTTTACAAAGCTTCAGAAGCTTCCTGTAAAATATTTCGACCGAACCCCCACGGGCGAGGTTATGAGCCGCTTCACGAACGATATAGATAACATCGACGTAATGTTAAACAACTCTCTTACCTCTATCGTCAGCGGAGTAATCAGCCTTCTTGGAACATTTATATTTATGATAACCACTAATATCTGGCTGACTCTTATAACAGTGGTATTTATACCGCTGCTCGTAAAGGGCAGTGCGATGGTGGGGGGACGTTCGGCAAAATACTACTCCGGTCAGCAAGCGGCACTCGGCGCAGTAAACGGATACATTGAGGAGGGCGTCACCGGTCAGAAGGTAATCAAGGTCTTCAATCACGAGGGGGTTACCGT
Organism: Eubacteriales bacterium; assembly: GCA_045657165.1. Classification (GTDB taxonomy): domain Bacteria; phylum Bacillota; class Clostridia; order Oscillospirales; family CAG-272; genus UBA1740. Next base: position 101,287 of record JAZOSP010000071.1, on the reverse strand, counting down.
CGAGGAGTTTAAGCTCCTAAACGAGGATTTGCGCGACAAGCAGTTTAACGCGCAGTTCTGGGGCGGTGTTATGGGACCTATTATGCATAATATCAGTATGATATGCTACGGTATTACCATAGGCGTCGGCGGTATACTCATAGTACTCGAGCGCCTTTCCTTTGGTGCACTCGGTCTTTTTGCAGGATACTCAAAGCAGTTTTCAATGCCTATAAATCAGCTCTCTATGCAGGTTTCCACCATATTTGCCGCTCTTGCGGGCGCGGAGCGCGTATTCAAGGTTATGGACGAGGAGCCCGAGGCGCTTGACGCGCCCGACGCCCAGGACGAAACAATTGAGGGACACGTTATAATGAAGGACGTTACCTTTGGATACAATCCAGACAGCATAGTTCTTCGCAATATATCGCTTTATGCAAAGCCGGGGCAGAAGATCGCCTTCGTCGGCTCAACAGGTGCCGGTAAAACCACGATAACAAATCTTCTCAACCGCTTCTACGATATAGCTGAGGGAGAGATAACCATTGACGGAAAACCGCTGAAATCCTATAAGCGTGAATATCTTCGCAAAAATATTGCCATGGTGCTCCAGGATACCCACCTATTTACCGGTACGGTAATGGAGAATATCCGCTACGGCAGGCTTGACGCAACCGACGATGAGGTTATCGCGGCGGCGAAAACCGCAAGCGCTCACAGCTTTATAATGCGTCTCAAGGATGGATATAACACCGTGCTTGAGGGCGACGGCTCGAATCTTTCGCAGGGACAGCGCCAGCTGCTTAATATAGCACGTGCGGCTCTCTCGAAAGCTCCTATACTCGTGCTTGACGAGGCAACTTCGTCGGTTGACACGAGAACCGAGCGTCACATTGAGCACGGCATGGACAGACTGATGAAGAATAGGACTACGTTCGTCATAGCTCACCGTCTTTCCACCGTTCGCAATGCAAACGCGATAATGGTACTTGAGAGAGGCGAGATTATCGAGCGCGGAACGCACGATGATCTTCTTAAGCTTGAGGGCAGATATTACGAGCTCTACACAGGCAAAAAGGAGCTTGACTAAACAAAAACAACCGTCCTGCGGGACGGTTGTTTTTGCACTTTTATAGCTTTTCAAGTGCTGCGTTTATTCTCGCAAGGCTCTCATCCTTGCCGATAACCTCCATAATTTCGGTAGCACCTCCGGGCGTTGCTGCCATGCCCGATACCGCGATTCTGACACACCACATAAGCGTGCCCGTCTTGATTCCGAGCTTTTCGGCTATCGGCATAAGGGTGGCAAAGAGCGTATCGTTGTCAAACGAGGTAATCCCTGAGAGAGCATAGAGTGCTTCGGTGAGCACGGTCTTTACGATATCAAAGTCGGCAATCTTGTTCTTCTTGTTGAGGAATAGCTCCTTTTCATATTGGGGCAGGGAAATGAAGAAGGACATTCTCTCGTCAAGCTCCGAAAGCTTTGATATTCTCGTTTTAAGGAGAGAGAGCATTTTCTCTTTATTTATGCTCTCGGGAATTTCGGTCCTGATAAATCTCTTGGCAGCGGCGGCAAAGTCCTCGTCACTCATTTTGTGAACGTACTCGCCGTTAAACCAAAGCAGCTTTTCAAAATCGAAAACAGCGGGAGATTTTGAAACGCCGTCTATAGTGAAGGCTGATTTAAGCCCCTCAAGATCAAAGAACTCAACCTCGCTCTGCTTCGGGCACCAGCCGAGCAGGGCAATGTAGTTGATTATAGCCTCAGGCAGATATCCGTCTGCCACAAGGTCTTGGAAGGATACTGCGCCGTGGCGCTTCGAGAGCTTAGAAACCGAGCCGTCCTCGTTCTTGCCCATAAGCAGGGGCAGATGAACGTATACGGGGCGCTCCCAGCCGAAAGCGTCGTAGAGAAGCACGTATTTCGGCGTGGAGGTCAAGTATTCCGAGCCGCGAACTACGTGAGTTACTCCCATAAGGTGGTCGTCTATAACGTGGCAAAAATTATATGTGGGATAGCCGTCTGCCTTCATCAGTATCTGGTCCTGAAGCTCGGAGTTGCTCATGGAAATCTCACCGAACACCGAATCGGTGTATGAGGTTACTCCGTCAAGAGGCATTTTCTGCCTTATAACAAAGGGAACTCCGGAGGCAAGATTTTTCTCAATCTCCTCGGGAGATAGATTACGGCAGTGACGGTCGTAGCCGCCGGTGGCGTCCTCCTCGTGAAGCTTTTCAAGCCTGTCCTTCGTGCAGAAGCAATAGTACGCAGCGCCCATATCAACGAGCCGTTTTGCATACTCCATATATATTTCCTTGCGCTCGCTCTGAACGTAAGGACCGTGCTCACCGCCAACGTCGGGCCCCTCGTCGTAATTAAGACCTGTCATTTTGAGGGTAGATTTAATTACGTCGGTCGCGCCCTCAACAAGACGCTCTCTGTCGGTGTCCTCTATTCTAAGTATAAATTTACCGCCGTCGTGCTTTGCAACGAGGTAAGAGTAAAGCGCAGTGCGCAGGTTGCCGATATGCATATAGCCCGTGGGGCTCGGAGCGAATCTTGTAACCGTCATTTTAATAGTCCTTTCGGGGTGTTTTTCTTATCAAGGTACATTTTAACACAAAATTAAAATTTAGTCAATCTAAATTAAACAAAAATATTTGACTTTATGCTTCGAAATATGGTAGAATACTATCGTAAGGAAAAAAGGAGGCATAAAAATGTTCAAGACGTCGTTTTCTAAATATCTTACGGCATTCGTGCTGATAATATTTATAAGCTTTTTTATGCTTGCCGCAATTATCACGTCAATGATAAGGACCTACGTTACCGACGACAAGGCGGAAAAGCTTCTGGTTGCCGGTAATATCGTAGTCGACCATCTTGTTGACAAGGAAATTATGGATATAGAGGCGTACGTTCATACACCTATGCTCTCTACCGTAATCGAGTCGATAGTAAATTTCGACTCGCATTTTAACCTTATGATTGCCGACGCTGACGGCAAAATTCTTCTTTCCACTGCTACGGCGGGGGCACTCCAAGAGGATGGCACGAAGGTTCCTGTTGTGGGGGGAAATCTCGGCAGTGTTTCTCTCGAATTTTTCGAAAGCGGCGACGGTGACGGGGTGGTTATTCACAATGGCAGACTCGGAGGTATTCTTAGCGAAAACTCAATTGTTTGTATTTCCGAGGTGGTCGTTGCAGGGGAGAACAGAGGATACGTCATAACCCTTGCCTCAACCGTTGGCGAGGACAGGCTCGTCAGCCTGACGCGCAGCGCGGTTATCAATAGCTCCGTGTGGGTTATGCTTGCCGCAGTAATAGCTATATATTTCATAACCGAAAGAATAATTCACCCTCTGCGCACGATGACGGGTGCGGCGAAGAAATTTGCAAAGGGTGATTTCTCGGCAAGGGTTACGGTTTACGGTAAGGATGAGGTTTCCGAGCTTGGCAAGGCGTTCAACAATATGGCGGAGTCGCTTGACTCGCTCGAGAAAATGCGAAATTCCTTCTTAGCAAACGTCTCTCACGACCTTCGCACGCCGATGACCACTATAGCGGGCTTTATTGACGGTATCACCTCGGGAGCTATACCTGCGGAAAAGCACGATTATTATCTTGGTGTGATTTCCGAGGAGGTTCACAGGCTCTCCCGTCTTGTTTCGCAGCTTCTTGATGTATCGCGCCTCGAGTCGGGCGAGCGAAAGTTTAATTTTACCGATTTTGATATAGCCGAGATGTCGCGTATAGTTCTAATTTCATTTGAAAAGAAAATCGAGGACAAGCACCTTGACGTATCCTTTGAGTCCGAGGACGACGAGATGTATGCTTATGCTGATAAGGACGCAGTCCATCAGGTTATGTACAACCTCTGTCACAATGCGATAAAATTTGCCAAGGATTGCGGAAAATTCGAGATTAAAATTCTGCGCACGTCCGGCAAAAAGCTGCGAATATCGATAATGGACGAGGGGCAGAGCATATCAGCCGAGGACTCGAAGCGCATATTTGAGCGCTTCTATAAGACCGACGAAAGTCGCGGACTTGATAAGAGCGGCGTAGGACTCGGGCTTTATATCTCAAAAACTATTATCGACGCGCACGGCGAGGAGATATGGGTCGAGCCCGTCGAAGGAGAGGGAACAGAGTTTATATTCACCCTCCCCGAGGGCGCGCCGCAGCAAAAGCGCAAGAGTACGTTCCTGCCGACCGCGGGGGTGTAAAAATGCCCGATAGAGTAATACTTCACTGTGATTGCAACAGCTTTTATGCCTCTGTCGAGACCGCGCTGAATCCCGCGTACCGAAACGTGCCTATGGCGGTTTGCGGCAGCACCGAGGACAGACACGGTATAGTTCTTGCAAAAAATGAGCTTGCAAAAAAATACGATATCCGCACCGCCGAAACGGTATATTCAGCAAAGAAAAAATGTCCCTCACTCGTAATAGTAAGCCCTCATCACGAGGAGTACGTGAGGTATTCGCGCCGCGTGAACGAAATATATGCGCGATATACGGATATGATTGAGCCCTTCGGCATAGACGAGAGCTGGCTTGACGTAACGGCGAGCCAAAAGCTTTTCGGTACGGGAGTCGATATAGCCGAGCGGATACGCGCCGAGGTTAAACGCGAGATAGGTATTACCGTATCGATAGGTGTATCATTTAATAAGGCCTTTGCAAAGCTCGGGAGCGATTACAAGAAGCCTGACGCCGTTACTGTCATAAGTCGGGAAAATTTCAAAAGTATAGTTTTTCCACTGCCTGTCGGTGACCTATTATTCGTAGGTCGTAAAACCGCCGAGCAGCTTGCCGCAATATCCGTACGCACGATAGGCGAGCTTGCAGGGACGAGTAGGGAGCTTCTTTGCGCGCGCTTTGGAAAGGCGGGCGAGGGGCTTTATAAATACGCAAACGGACTTGATGATTCCCCCGTTGTGCCATCTGCTGACAGGGAAGACGCAAAGAGCGTTGGCTCGGGCTTCACCTTCAGGCACGACCTCGTAGGGCGAGACGAGTGCAGGATTGGAATCGAATATCTTTCGGATGAAATCGGCAGACGTCTTCGCAAAATCGGCATGAAGTGCGCAACCGTCCAGCTCGCGATTAAGGATGAGTTTTTGAGAGTCATTCAACGTCAGCGACCTCAGGACCCGCCTACGGATATTTCAAGAGAAATCGCCGATACGGCATACTCAATTCTTGTTTCGGAATGGAGTGCGGGAAAGCCGATAAGAATGCTGACCGTTACTGCCTCAAATCTCGTGCGTGCCGATATGGCGGTCGAGCAGCTTGATTTCTTTGACACACACTGTAACGCCGAGCGCGAAAAGAGCAGGAAACGGGAAGAAACCATAGATAAAATCAGGCAGAAACACGGAAATGATGCCGTGATTAACGGCGCAATCATAAATACCGATATGGGAATTTATGAGCCTCCTGCAAAAAAACTGCCAAACAGTGACTCCAAAACGAAGTAAAGGACTCCTCGCCGGCGAGGAGTCCTTTACTTTATATATCGTTGATTTTATCCCATTCAATCGGGGCCTCGCTCGAGGATATGAGAAACTCGTTTGCCTTCACAAAATGACCGCAACCGAAAAAACCCGCGAATGCGGAAAGAGGACTAGGGTGAGCACACTCCAAAACGAGATGTCGCGGATTGGTTATAAGCGATCTTTTTGCTCTTGCATTTCCACCCCAGAGCATAAACACTGTGGGGCTTTCCTTTTCGTTCATAAGAGAAATTATCCTGTCGGTAAGTATTTCCCAGCCGTGCCCCTTGTGGCTTTGCGGAGTAGCCTCGCGCACCGTGAGCGTTGTGTTAAGAAGAAGGACACCTTGCTTTGCCCATCCGATAAGCTCGCCGCTCTCGGGCGGATTTATACCCAGCTCCTCGTAAAGCTCCTTGAAAATGTTTTTGAGCGACGGTGGGTGTGGCACTCCGCGCTTTACCGAAAAGCACAGGCCGTGAGCCTGCCCGGCGCCGTGATAAGGGTCCTGACCGAGTATTACCACTCTTGCTTTTTCATAAGGCGTATAGCGCAGGGCGTTGAATATATCCTGCATAGGCGGATAAACCCGCCTCGTAAAATATTCCGCTTTCAAAAACTCGCGCAGCGAAAGATAATATTCTGATTCAAATTCTTTTCTGAGTAAATTATCCCAATCATTTCCTATAGAAACCATGCTTTACCCCCGTGTGGTGTTTTCTACATTTTACCACAGAATTTGCAAAAAATCAACACGGAGCAGTTAAAAACAGAAAATGGGAGCCGCGGCTCCCATCTTATCAAAATATTGTTTCAATAACTCGCTTCGAGCCGGGCGGAGAATATCTCCACGAGTCTATGTGAGTGACGTTATCGGTGTCTATGAAATATTCGAGCGGCTCTTTCGGGTATACCTCGTCGTGCGCGTCTATTATTATCAGCTTTATTTTCATTTTGTCGGGAATTATGCTCTTGATATAAACTGCGGCTGACTGACCAGGTGTAACGTCGTCACGGTATTCGGCAAGACCTGCAAGATTTGGCTTAAGCTCAACGAAAACACCGTAGCTCTCCACGCTTCTTATGATACCGCGTACCGTTTGCCCTTCGGTGAAGTAGGCGGCATTTTCCTCCCAGCTGCCGAGCAGCTCGCGTTCCGAAACGTAAACCCTGCCGCGCTCGTCGATGCTCTTTACAACGGTATATATGTAGTCCCCAACCGCAAGCCTTGCTGAGGGATGAGCAATACGGGATACGGAGATTGAATCGATGGAGAGCAGGGAAGAAATTCCGCAACCGATATCGACGAATGCTCCGAAATTCTCAAGATGCGTTATTTTTGCCTGAATGATGTCACCTTGCGAGAGTGCCGATATATAATTTTCCATGCACTCCTTTTGTGCCGCGCGCCGAGATAAAACAGCGATTTTTCCGCCCGAGTCGCTTGTAAAACCAATAACCTTAAAGCACACAACCTTGCCGACGCGAGTGAGTATTGCAATCTCCTTCGTTGTCTCGCCGTTCTGGGAAAAGTGTGCTTCTTTCTTTGGAATTATGCCGCGCACGCCTGAGGGAAGCTCGACGTGCAGATTAAACTCGTGGTCGCAAAGCATAACCGGCGCTTCAACAATAGCACCGGTCTCAAGAGCGCGCTCAAGTCCTGAGATTGAGGATATATATTCATAGTTTTTTTGTGTTGATGCCAACAGTCCTTCGGGCTTATACCGGTTCATAGCCTTTACCTTTCCTTGTGTCATAAATTCGCCAACGTATGCAGCTATACGATTTTATGACCGAACAGGGGAAAATATTACAAATAAGCAAAAGCCTTACCCTTCGGTAGAGCTTTTTGTGCCGCCAAGCCCGAAGCTTACCTGTATTGCACTGTTGACGTTTGACATCGTAGCATCGTCAAGATGCCCCATTTTTTCCTTTAAGCGCTTTTTGTCAATGGTCCTTATCTGCTCAAGCAGTATTATACTGTCCTTTGCAAGTCCTGCGTCCTCGCCCGGCACGTCAATGTGAGTCGGAAGCTTGGTTTTGCTCATTTTTGAGGTTATCGCCGCTGCAATAACGGTAGGACTGTATTTGTTTCCAACGTCGTTTTGTACTATAAGCACCGGTCTGAGCCCCCCTTGCTCACTTCCTATCACGGGACTCAAATCGGCATAATATATATCACCGCGCTTTATGTTCATTTTTTTACCCGACGGCACCCTTTCGGCGTGCCTCGCTTTCTTTCTCCTTTTTATATTGTCATTCTGCTGTTATTTTGTGCTTTTATGCGGCTTCTTAAACAGTTTATTTTCTTTTATCATTTTATTCATTGCGGCTTTTTTTGCCAATCTCTCGCATAAAACGACGAAATAAAAAACTTTTGTCAATAATTCATACAAATCATATTGACTTTGTGAACAAACTGTTATATAATTATTGCGTATTCAAAAATTAAAAAGGAGATTAACGATGAAAGAAAAACTCGACAAATTTTTCAAAATCACCGAGCGCGGTTCAAACATTAAGACCGAAATCATTGCAGGTCTTACCACCTTCTTCGCAATGGCTTACATCATAATGGTGAACCCCAACTCGGTTGCCGGCGACGCGCTTGCAGTGCTCCCCGGAGAGCTTCGTACAATATGGCTTTCCGTCTACGTTGCTTCGATTCTCGTTGCAGTCGTAGGAACGCTTCTTTATGCGTTTTATGCAAAGCTTCCGTTCGCACAGGCATGCGGAATGGGTCTTAACTCATTCTTCTTCGTATCCTTCATTCTTCCTCAGGTTCTTCTTGGCCCCAAAGGAGACGTTCTTCAAGGATACAGAGAGGGGCTTTGTATAATTCTTCTGTCCGGCGTCATATTCCTTCTGCTCTCGGTTACCGGTCTCAGAGAGTACATAGCAAAGGCACTTCCTGATTGCCTAAAGAAGGCTATTCCCGCAGGTATCGGTCTTTTCATTGCGTTCATCGGCTTTAAGAACGTTGGTATCATTCAGGCAAACCAGTTCACCTTTGTTCAGCTCTTTGATTTCCACGGTGCTGTAGTCGGCAAGAGCATATTTGACGCTTGGTGTGCTATCGCACCGGTAGTGCTTGCACTGCTTGGCTTCCTTGCCATTGCCGCACTTGAAAAGTTCAAGGTTAAGGGCTCGGTCATTATCACTATCGTTGCTACTACAGTTCTTTACTACCTCACCACATGGACTGCTCCTTCCTTCGAGATGGGCAACATAGGCGATTCCTTTGTGGCATTTGGTACCGAAGGCTTGTTTGGCGCATTCAAGGGCTTTACTGTATTTGGCGCTGGCGTTCTTAACGCAATAGTTCTCACCATCACCTTCTGCCTCGTAGATATGTTCGACACCATAGGCACTCTCTACGGTACTGCTTCTCAGGCAGATATGCTTGACGAGAACGGCGACCCCATCGACGTGGACAAGTCCATGGTTTGTGATTCCGTTGCCACTCTTTCCGGCGGTCTTCTCGGCACCTCGACCTGCACGACCTTCGTTGAGTCTGCGGCGGGTGTTGCGGCAGGCGGTAGAACCGGTCTTGCATCTCTCGTTACCGCGGCTTGCTTCTTTGTATGTCTCTTCCTAACCCCCGTTGCAGCTATCGTTCCCGCATGTGCAACTGCTCCCGCGCTTATCTACGTCGGCGTGCTTATGCTCAAGAACTTTGCAAAGGTTGATATGACAGACATCACCGCAGCGGTTCCTGCATTCCTTGCACTTATAATGATGCCGCTTACCTACTCGATATCCAACGGTATCGCAGTCGGTGCTATCGCTTACACCATTCTCACCGCTGTAACAGGCAAGTACACGAAGAAGGATATAGTCGTAACCGTTATCGCGGTTCTCTTTACTCTTAGATTCTTCCTCGTCACGTACTAATTTATAAAAATCATCGGAGAGCCTAAAATTAGGCTCTCCGACTTTTTTTGTTTATGCGTGAGTTTCGACTCTCTCGTCATCGTCCATAAAGAGCAGAGATACACACCAAACGCCGGCAAGGGCGATAATGATGTATATTATCCTTGCGAGAACGGTGGTTGCACCGCCCGTAATCCACGCAACGAGGTCAAAGGCAAACAGCCCGACAAGACCCCAGTTGAGTGCTCCAACGATGATGAGTATGAGCGCAATTTTGTTTAAGATTTTCATTCGCGAAACACCTTTACTAATTTTGACTCTCTCATTTAAGCCTCGCGTGCAATTAATAGCCTTGCCCGACGTTTGGCTCAAGGTTAGTTTACCGCAAAAGCGTCGCTTTATTCATCAATCGTCAAATTCGGGTCTGACACCGCCGAATGAGTCCTTCATTTTTTCAAGTGCGCGCTTTTCGATTCTTGAAACGTAAGAGCGCGATATCCCGAGGTGCTTTGCAACCTCGCGTTGGGTTCTTGGCTGATAACCCTTGAGTCCGTACCGCAGAATTACGATTTCCTTTTCTCTCGGGGATAGCACCTTGTCAACAAGCTCGCGTATTTTTTCAATATGTATCTTTAAGTCAAGCTCAGCCTCAATCGACTCTTCAACGCTGATTATATCGAGGTAAGTAAGCGGATTTCCGTCCTTATCAACGTCTATTGTATCGTTTATAGACACCTCGTTTGCCATTTTTTTACGGCTTCTGAAGAACATTAAAATTTCATTTTGAACGCAGCGGGCTCCGTAAGTGGCAAATCGCGTTCCGTAGTCCGATTTGAAAGAATCGACAGCCTTTATGAGTCCAAGACTTCCTATGGAAAGAAGCTCGTCGGGGTACTCGTAGGATGCGTAGTATTTCCTTATGATATGCGACACAAGGCGTAAATTGTGCTCAATTATTTTGTCGCGCGCTCTCCTGTCGCCCTCCTTCATTTTTTCAAAAAGCTCGCTCTCCTCATCCTTTGTGAGTGGCGGTGGAAAGCTTCGGTTATCCTCAATTCCGAGAATAAGAGAAATGAAGCGCAATAAAAGCCGTCCGATATCAAACATAATAATCTCCTTGTGAGTAATTATTATATCTTATGTCGGGCGGCTTGTCTTAAATTCAGGGCTGTGTTCCAAGTTTGATTTTGTAGCCCTCCTTAGGGATGTGAATTATAAAATCAATGCTTGGAAACATAGACGAAAACTTCTTATTTATCGAGTAAACATGCGTTCTGACGGTAGAGGGCTCGGGCTTGTCGCTTGGAGGGAAGGCGTATTTTAGAATCGTTTTTGCGTCTGACGGGGTCGGGTGAGCGCAAATCAGATAGCGTATAATCATTGCCTCGGTCTTGGTAAACGGCATTCTGATATCGTAAAAGGACGTGTACGGCCTATCACATAATGATTCGAATCCCGCGAGACGGTATGCACCGACGGGCTTCTTTGAGTGGCTAATTAAATATTCAATAATTTTACATGCAAAATCTGCCGAGCCTACACCGTTTGATTCGACGACACCGAATAGCTCAGGGGAAGGCAGAAGGTCGGGGCGATCCGTGAGGGCAAAAATCGGTATATCGCGCTCGTAGGCGCGAAGCCTTTTTATAAAATCTTTGTGATCAGGCAGCTCCTCGGGATCCATAATGACCGCTGCGTGATAAATTGGAGATATTTCGGTGAGCGCCTCGGTGGGCGTAGCACCGTAGGAGACTATTTGCAGCTTGCGAAAAAGGCTCGCTGCAGTGGTTGCCGTCTTCTTGCTCCTGCTGATGAATAATACCATTGATTTCTTCCTTTAGACTTTACTGTGTCTATTATACAATTTTTAGTCAGACGAGTCAATATTTTTTCTTGACACATGCCTTTTTGCGGTGTATAATACTTATTGTAATTAACTGTTTTTTGGGGGAATCTTTGATGAAAACCGTGCTTATTACCGGCGGTAGCCGAGGCATAGGCAGAGCTATGGTTGAGCTATTTGCAAAAAATGGATATTCGGTAGCATTCACATATAAAAATTCCGAAAATGAGGCGAAAAGTGTGGCAGAATTAACAGGCGCCCTTGCATTACGCGCTGACTCGGTAATCGAACGTGAGGTTCTTGCAGCTGTAAAACGGGCAGAGGACGAGTTCGGTCACATTGACTGCCTCATCAACAATGCGGGCGTGTCATCGTTTTCCTTATTCACCGATATCACAACTGAGGAGTGGAATAATATGATGTCGGTTAATCTTACGGGGGCGTTCCTTTATGCCCGTTCAGTTATTCCCGGAATGATACGGCGCGGCGGGGGCAGAATAATAAATATTTCGTCTGTGTGGGGACTTGTTGGCTCGTCGTGCGAGGTTGCGTATTCCACGTCCAAGGCGGCACTCATAGGAATGACCCGCGCACTTGCAAAAGAGCTTGGACCGTCGGGCATTACGGTGAACGCGATAGCCCCGGGACTTATTGATACCGATATGAATCGAAACAGTCTTTCCGAAGACGATATTGCGGCACTAATTGACAGCACGCCGCTTTCGAGGATAGGCACGCCGCGTGACGTAGCCGAGACGGCACTTTTTCTCGCGGGCGACGGAGCTTCGTTTATAACCGGCGAGGTTATTAATTTAAGCGGCGGCTTTGTAGTATAATACGTGTTGTATTTTTTTGAAAAGCTATTGCATTTTTATCTTCGTTCTGTTATAATATAGAAGTGAAATATTTTTCCGTGTGTCGGACGGAGCCATACCAGCCGGGGAAGTAGCGGTGCCTTGTACCTGAAATCCGCTATAGCAGGGGTCAATTCCTTATCTGAGGCTTGGTCTTGTGTAGTCTGCACCGCCACTCGCTGTGTTGAAGAATGGGTCTTGCGCAACGCGAGGCCGTGAACCATGTCAGGTGGGGAACCAAGCAGCATTAAGCGGTTAATCGGGTGTGCCGCAAGGTCGCCTGTTTGGAGCAGCGGTGGCGGTTACCGTATGTAAGAGCATTGTCGAATTTGAGGTGTATGGCTCTATCCGACACACGGAATAAGACGCGTATGCGGAGGCGGCGTTCTACCGCTGCGCGTTTTTTGTTTGGAACGATTTTCGCTTGGAGGAAGGCATGTCGGATTACAGAGCGTTATACAGAAAATGGCGTCCGCGCGATTTTGATGACGTGTGCGGTCAGGACGGAATTACCGATATACTCAAATATGAGGTAGCAAACGGCAAGCTTTCGCACGCATACCTTTTCTGCGGCTCTCGCGGAACGGGAAAGACGAGCTGTGCCAAAATCCTCGCCAAAGCGGTAAACTGTGAAAATCCTCGTGGCGGCAATCCATGTAATGCGTGTGCTGCCTGCCGCAGCATTGATACAGGCGTGGCAACCGACGTCATTGAAATGGATGCAGCGAGCAATAACGGTATTGGCGACGTTCGCGATATGCAGGATGAGATTGCCTTTACTCCCGCCATTCTCAAATACAGAGTTTATATTATCGACGAGGTTCATATGATGTCGGGGCAGGCGTTCAACGCGCTTCTCAAAACGCTTGAGGAGCCGCCCGAATACGTCATATTTATTCTCGCAACAACCGAATATCACAAGCTTCCAACTACCATAGTATCCCGCTGTCAGCGCTTCGATTTCAGGCGTATAGCCTCGGACGTTATCATCTCGCGCCTAATTCGTATTGCAGAGGCGGAGGGGATCAGGATAACCGCCGACGCGGCAAGAGTGATTGCAAGGGTGGCGAGGGGCGGCATGCGTGATGCGGTCAGTCTCCTTGAGCTTTGTGCCGGCGCACATACGGAAATAGACGAGCAGCTCGTTTTTGCTACGGTTGGCAGCGGTAACCGCGAGAGCGCTTATAAAATCATTGAGGCTGTCGGGAAATCCGATTATTCTACGATCTATTCGATAATTAACGATATTGTTATGAAAAGCGGTGACATATCGGTATTCTGGCAGGAAATTATTGATTCCTACCGTGACCTGATGGTTGTAAAGAGCACCGATAAGGCTAAGGCATATCTTGACCTTACCGACGTGGAGTACTCGGCGCTTTCTGCCGTTTCCAAGGATTTCACAATGGCGCGCCTCTCCTATCACGTTACCGTCCTTGAGTCGGCTATGGCAGATATGCAGCGTGCCTTCAACTCGAAGAGAAGCATTGCGGAAATAGCTCTCACGCGTATGTGCGACCCGCGCCTGTCGGGCGGCGTAGAGGCGCTCGCTCTGAGAGTGGATGAGCTTGAGCGCGAGCTTACCATGATTAAGCTAGGTGCTGTGCCACATGCGTCAAAATCACAGGCAGTACCCGTGAGTGAAAAAAAGGAAGAGCCTGTCTCAAGACCGGAGCCTGCACACGTGAGCGCAAGGATCGATGTCTCACCCGAGCCTTACGCCGGCTGGCAGGGCGTTGTAGAGCGTATCTCCGCGCTTAAGCCCTCGCTTTCGGCAGGCCTTTCCGGTGCTAAGGTAATTCGCGTGGGCGAGAGCCAATTCTCGGTTACCCTCGGTGATTTCTTTGCAAGAAAGCTTATGAGAAGCGAGCAGGATATGACACTTTTGCGCGGTGTTATTGCCGAAGCGGAGGGCTTGTCACCCGAAGGAGTGGCGCTCAGAATTGAAGCGGTAAGCTCTCCCTCGGGCAACGTTTCGGAGCTTGAGGAAGCGCTCGGACAGATTTAATAATTATTTTGGGAGGGAAAAATAAATGAAGGTAAGATTACCAGGAATGGGCGGCGGCCCCGCAAATATGCAATCTATGCTCAAGCAGGCGCAGAAGATGCAGGAGGATATGGCACGGGTTCAGGCGGAGCTTGAGGAGCGCGAATACGACGTGGCGGCAGGCGGCGGCGTTATTAACGTAAAGATAAACGGTAAAAAGGAAGTTCTTTCGGTTAAAATAGACCCTGAGGTTATCGATCCCGATGATGCGGAAACGCTCGAGGACCTTATAGTTGCCGCCGTTAACGAGGCTATTAAAAAGGTTGAGTCGGATTCGGCTGAGGAAATGCAGAAAATCACGGGCGGTATGGGCCTGCCGGGTATGCTTTAAGCCATGGCGGAATATATAGCGCCTATACAGAGGCTTATCGAGGAATTCAGACGCCTTCCGGGAGTAGGCGCAAAGACAGCTGCACGCTATGCGTTTGCCACGCTTGACCTTTCCGATGAGGCGTCGGCGGAATTTGCCGAGGCGATAACCGCCATCAAGCGCGAGGTTCATAAATGCCCGATTTGCTTTTCGCTTTCGGAATCTGCTGACGCGTGTGAGATTTGCTCGTCTGACAAGCGCGACAGGTCGGTAATATGCGTTGTTGAAAATCCAAAGGACGTCATGGTTATGGAAAGAGTCAGAGGATATCGCGGGACATATCACGTGCTCGGCGGCTCTCTTTCTCCGATTGATAACGTAACGCCCGACGACCTTACTGTCAGTGCGCTTGTCGGGCGCGTGGCGACGGGTGAGATTGACGAGGTGATAATTGCCACCAATCCCACGCCCGGCGGCGACACGACCGCGGCATATCTCGCCCGTGTCCTTGAACCGTACGGCGTTCGCACCTCGAGGCTTGCCTACGGTATTCCTGTTGGCGGCGATATTGAATATGCCGACGAGGTTACCCTTTACCGCGCTATGGAGGGCAGACGTTATTTTGGTGAATAATCCATACAGCCATACAACCTATAAGCAGGGTTCGCGAGTGCGAACCCTGCTTTTTTATATTGCCGCGCATTTGTATTTGAGTCTTAAATTGTCGGCAATCATGGCAATAAATTCCGAGTTGGTGGGCTTGCCGCGACTGTTCTGTATAGTGTAGCCGAAATACGAATTGAGCGTATCGACGTCACCTCTGTCCCACGCGACCTCGATTGCGTGCCTTATTGCTCGCTCAACGCGTGAGGTGGTTGTCTGGTATTTCTTGGCTACCGTAGGGTAGAGAACCTTGGTTACTGAGTTTATTACGTCGTTGTCGTCGATAGTCATAAGAATCGCCGAGCGCAGATACTGATATCCCTTTATATGTGCGGGAACGCCTATCTGATGTATAATTTTCGTTACCTGAGCTTCCATATCGGCGTTTTCAGAAGCCGCATGCGGCTCTCCTACACGGCGACTTAAGTTGAGTAAGGACTCCAAATGACTGAGAAGTGAGGTCATGTTGAACGGCTTGAGAAGACAAAGGTCAGCACCTGCCTCGGAGGCCCCCATGAGAACGCTCTGCTTGTTTATCGGTGATGTTAGTATAAAAACGGTGCGTTTTTTGATACCGAGCTTTTCCGCCATTCTTATAATTCCTATTCCGTCGAGCCCTGACATCCAGAGATCGACAATTGCTGCGTCGTACTGACCGACCTTTAGCTTTTCAATTGCCTCGTCTCCGACACTCGCTTCGTCAACGTGATGATATCCGGCATTTATAAGACTTTCACGCAGAAGCCTCCTTTCCTCGGTGTTTTCGTCACAAAGCAGTATTTTTGCTTTACTTTCCATGTTTTCTTCTCCTTAATCTTAATGAAATTTAGTAAAATTTGGTATTTTTCGAAGCAACACCATTTTACCATAGAAAGAGTTGTAAAATCAAGAGGTAATATAGCGAAAAAATACACAAACTTTATACCTCGAAAATGGTAAAATTTACCAAATTCGAATAAGGAATAACAATAAACGACGCGGCATGACAAAAGGTGATGAAAACAGACCTTGCGAGAATTTTGACGAAAAAGAACACGCAAGGAGTGTTATTTCGAAAAACGGCAGGGTAGACCGCGAAAATAATAAAAATATTTTGCTTTTCCGTATTGCATATTGGCAGTCATTGTGATATAATGTAATTGTGGAAAAATGGTTTTTTCACGGAAGTATTTTCATAGATTATTAATTTAAGGAGAATAAAATATGAACACCAATGTCACTAAAAACAAGTTCGTGAACGAGTGGATCGCTGAGATGGCTGCAATGGTTAAGCCCTCTGAGATTATACTCATTGACGGTTCCGAGGAGCAGGCAGAGGCGCTTCGCGCTGAGGCATGCAAGTCCGGTGAGATGATTAAGCTTAATCAGGACGCGCTTCCCGGCTGCTATCTTCACAGAACCGCAGTTAACGACGTTGCCCGCGTTGAGGACAGAACCTTTATCTGTACCTCTAAAAAGGAGGACGCCGGCAATATCAATAACTGGATGGACCCGAAGGAGTGCTATGCTAAGCTTTCGAAGCTCTACGAGGGCTCTTACAGCGGCAAGCCCATGTACGTTATTCCTTACTCCATGTCGGTTGTAGGATCTGATTTCGCTAAGTATGGCATAGAGCTCACAGATTCCATCTACGTCGTTCTCAACATGCTCATTATGACGAGAGTAGGACTTAACGTTCTTGAGGCCCTCGGCGATAGCGCTGATTTCATTAAGGGACTCCACGCTCGCGCTGACATTGATGCAGAAAAGAGATACATTTGTCATTTCCCCGAGGACAACACCATTTGGTCGGTTAACTCCGGCTACGGAGGAAACGTTCTTCTCGGTAAGAAGTGCTTCGCGCTCCGTATTGCTTCTTATCTTGGTCGCAAGGAGGGCTGGATGGCAGAGCACATGCTCATTCTCGGCGTAGAGTCGCCCGACGGTGACGTTAAGTACATAAGTGCCGCGTTCCCCTCTGCCTGCGGTAAGACCAACCTTGCAATGCTCATCCCCCCCGAAATGTACAGAAACAAGGGATACAAGGTTTGGTGCGTAGGTGACGATATTGCTTGGCTCCGTGTGGGTCAGGACGGCAGACTTTGGGCGGTTAATCCCGAGAATGGCTTCTTCGGTGTTGCTCCCGGTACCAACGAGCACTCTAACCCCAACGCGCTTCATACCGCTATGCGTGACTGTATTTTCACCAACGTTTGCCACAACCTTGATGACAACACCGTTTGGTGGGAGGGCCTTAACGACAATCCCCCGACTAACGCTCTTAACTGGAAGGGCGAGGTATGGGATTACAAGAAGTACGACAAGAAGGATAAGGTTAACACCTCCGGCGCACACCCCAACTCGAGATTTACTGCTATGGCGGCTAACTGCCCCTGCATTTCGGATAAGTTCAACGATCCCGCAGGCGTTCCGATTTCCGCTATCGTATTCGGCGGTCGCCGTGCTAAGACCGCACCCCTCGTATACCAGTCTACCAGCTGGCAGAACGGTACTTTCGTTGGCTCTATCATGGCGTCGGAGACCACCGCTGCCGCAGCAGGCGCTGTCGGCGTAGTTCGCCGTGACCCCATGGCTATGCGTCCCTTTGTAGGCTACGATATGGGCGACTATTGGGCACACTGGCTCACTATGGGCAAGAACATTGCCAATGCTCCCAAGATCTTCCACGTTAACTGGTTCAGAACCGACGACGAGGGTCATTTCATCTGGCCCGGTTTCGGCGACAATATGAGAGTTCTTATGTGGATTCTCGCTCGCTGCGAGGGCAAGGTTGACGCCGTTGAAACTCCTATCGGCTTCGTTCCCAACGCCGAGGATATTGATATCACCGGTCTTGACATTACCACCGATATCATTCGTGAGCTTCTCTCGGTTGACAAGGAGCTTTGGCTTGAGGACTGCAAGGCTATCAGAGAATTCTACGCTCAGGTTGGCGACAGAGTTCCCGCAGAGCTTTATGCAGAGCTCGAGGCACTCGAGAATAGACTCGCAAAGTAATATTACAAAGATAGGACCGCTGCATCGCAGCGGTCTTTTCTTTACACTATTCTAGTCATAAAAAATGCGATAGCCGCGGCGAGAGCACCTTGCATTAGTTTCATAAGGATATATTTTTTCCTTGAAATCTCCTCCGGTAAAAGACTGAACGCCTGCATATGTACCGAAAATCCGGAAAAGCCGAGGGCAAATCCTGTAAGTGCAAGAGATACGGTGTTTTCAAGGCTTGCACCCGCAATAAGGCTTGACGCGTTTCCTATTTCAAGAAAGACTGCAAACGCAACCGTTACAGCTTCGGATTCCCACAGCGCGCGTACAATACCGAGAAGTGCGGAAAAAAATATTATATATGCTGATATTCCTATTGAGGAATAGGCTGCACCCTTAACCGAGGAAACAAGATTAAATTCTCGGTCTTTTGTGGGCGCAGCGCTTTTTCTTATAACACGGCTGTGGTCCGAAAAGGTTAGCCCCACGATAACGGCAGAAAGCACGACTGCGATATAAAGAATCACGCCCTCACTAATATTACCTCTCATAGCTCCCACCGCAGAAATGACGAATGCAGGGGAAGGGTTGTTTATAAACCCAATGAGTCGCTCAAGCTCATCTTTACTAATCTCACCGCGCGTATAAATCTCCGTCGCAACCTTAACACCGATAGGAAAGCCGCACAGCGTGCCGCATAAAAAAGCGGTTATAGCAGAGGCGGGAAGCCCAAACGCACGTGAGAACCCCTTGCCAAGCATGCCGCCCGTGCCTCGGGGCTGGGAAATTATAAAATCCGAGAGGATAATGAAAGGGAAAAGCGCGGGGATTACCGAGGTTACCGAAAGCCTTATGGCGCTTACTATTGAAGTGCTTATTTCTCCCGAGAAGGCTATAAGCATAGTCGCCGAAAGCATCACCGTAAATATACCGACATATCTTTTTCCCGACTCGTATAAGTTACTTTTTGTTCGAGCGTTAGATTTTCTTACCGTCATTTTTTTATTTGCTCCTCATACATTTAATTAAGATGTATGAAAGGAATTTTAGTAAAATGACCGAAAAAAGCAAAAAAGGCAGCCGCCGTATGACCTCGCCACCTGCGCCGCTATCAGCCTTCCATCTTGAGGCGAAGCGCTCCGTGCGCGGAATGTCGGTTATAATCGGCGGCGTAATAGGTATAAGCGACTTTTCCGAGGAGACGGTGCTCTTAAAAAGCCACGGCGGCAGAATTACAGTGTCGGGTAAGTATATGAGGCTCATTATATATGAGGGCAGTGCGGTTGAAATAAACGGTAAGGTGGAGGATATAAGTTTTACGTATGGCAAGAATTGACGGATTAATATTTGGGTACAGAAGGATAAGCGTTGCAAGCACGACCTTAGCCGAAGCCGCCTCGCTTTTGCTTCGCGGAGGAATAAGCGCACGCGTGACGACAGACGGAGTGATTACTGTCAGAGAACGCGACGCTCTTAAAGCACGCGCGCTGCTCTCCGGTAAAATCGATTACGAGATGTCGGAAACGCTTGGTGCTTTGGGGTCTTGGAAAAGAGTAAAATATAAAATCGGGCTTGTTTCTGCCTTGATTTTTTCTGTAATTTTGTTGATTTCATCATCTAATGTCGTGTGGGATATAAGAGTTGAAGGGAACCTCGAAATGCCAGATTCCGCAGTTGCCTACAGGCTCGCAGAATGCGGATTTTCGGTAGGAAAATTTTGGTGGAATATTGACAGGAGCGAGGTTGAGACAGCTGTTCTCGATAAAGCGGAGGAGCTTTCTTGGATAAACATAAACAGGCGCGGAGCTGTTGCATACGTTACGGTTAAGGAAAAGGAAACGACAGCCGACGGCGAAGTGCCGAATCTTGGATATGCAAATATCGTTGCGGCGGTAGATTGCGTGATTGAGGAGATAACGGTGAAGTGTGGGACTGCTGCAGTGAAGGTAGGTGACAGCGTCAAGGCGGGGGATTTATTGATATCGGGAGTTGCGGTTACCGAGTCGGGAGCTGAGCTTTGTCATGCAGAGGGGAGAGTAGTGGGGCGCATAAGCGATACTGTAAGCGTATCAGTAGAAAGAGGTTACGAAAAGACGGTAAGCACAGAGGAGGAGGTTCGTTCGGTTGACCTTGAAATTTTCGGTTTTTCATTAAATATTTTCAAAAGATATGGAAAAGTTGCCGAGGATTGTGTTATAATAGAAGACGTAAAGGACTTTTCCTTGTTTGGAAAATGCAAGCTCCCGATAGAAATTTCGGTTTCATCGGCGGTGAAGCGAAAGACTGTCAGACAGGAGTATACCGACGATGAGCTCGTCAGGATTGCAACGTCGAGGTTGAATTCCGCTACGGTATCGCGTCTTGCCTCCTGCGACCTCGTTCGGATTAAGAGCACAGGGGAATTTACCGATAACGGATACCTTATGAAAAACGAGCTCGTTTTTCTTGCGGATATCGGTAGCTCGGTTCCGTTTTCGGTAGAGGAAAATTGAAAATGCCGCATTTCGCGGCGGAATGGACACTGCATGGCTGAAAAAATAGTAATGACAAAATCTGATGAAGCGACCGCTGCGATATTCGGTGCTTTTGATTACAACATAAGAATGATTGAACGCGCCTTTGACGTACGTATATCAAACAGGAATATTTCCACCGCAGACGGAGACGCAATAGTCGTTTCGGGCGAGGAGGAGAATACCGACCGTGCCGCGAGAACACTTGAATACCTAAAGCACATGAGCGGTGAGGGGGAGACCCTCAGTGAGCAGAGTGTTGAATACGTCATAAGCCTTGTGCGTGACAATTCCGACGAGAACTTCGAGAGTATTGGCCGTGACGTTATCTGTCTTACAAATCGCGGCAAGCCCATTAAGGCAAAGACGATAGGTCAGAAAAAATACGTTGATACGATAAGGAAAAACACGGTAATTCTCGGTCTTGGACCTGCGGGAACGGGAAAAACCTTTCTTGCCGTTGCCATGGCGGTTGAAGCGCTTCGCAGCAAGGCGGTATCAAGGATTATTCTTACGCGTCCTGCGGTAGAAGCGGGAGAGCGCCTCGGCTTTCTGCCCGGAGATTTGCAGAGCAAGATAGATCCTTATTTAAGACCGCTTTACGACGCCCTGTTTGAAATGCTCGGAGCGGAAAATTATCAAAGACATATGGAGCGCGGCACGATAGAGATTGCGCCTCTTGCCTATATGCGCGGAAGAACGCTTGACGACTCATTTATAATCCTTGACGAGGCTCAGAATACTACACCTGAGCAAATGAAAATGTTTTTAACCCGCCTTGGCTATAACTCGAAGGCTGTCGTCACGGGCGACCTTTCGCAGACCGACCTTCCGTTTGGTAAGAAAAGCGGTCTTTCGATAGCTGCCAAAATTCTTGAAAATATTGAAGGAATAGGTATTTTCAGATTCAGCGAGCGAGACGTTGTGCGCCATCATCTCGTCAGAAAAATTATAAGCGCTTACGATACCTACGAGCGCGAGAGCACTGCTAAAAAATTCCGTGCCGAGTCGGCAAGGAAGGATAAGTAAAGGAGAAAAAATCCATGAGAGGACTTTATATCAGCTTTTTGGCAACAAAGCGCTTTCCTGAATGTGACTATTACTTCAAAAATCTTCTGAGGCGCGCAATTGCCGCAACGCTTGACGCCGAGGACTTCGATTTTCCCGCAGAGGTGTCCGTAACCCTTTGTGACAACGAATATATAAGAGCTCTAAACAAAAAATACCGAGACCGCGATACCTCAACCGACGTTTTGTCGTTTCCTCTTTACGATTTCGCGGCAGAGGACGACCCCCTCTTTGATAACGAGCCCGTTGTGCTCGGCGACATAGTTATTTCGCTTGAGCGGGCAAGGGAGCAGGCGCGTGAGATTGGTCACGGCTTTTTAGAGGAGGTTGCCTTCCTCGCCGTTCACTCAATGCTGCACCTGCTCGGCTATGACCATGAAAGAAGCCCTGAGGACGAGGAGGCGCAGTGCGCGCGCCAGAGGGAAATAATAGGGTCAATCGAAATTTAAGAAAAGAGACGGAATAATGAAAAAAACCGCTTTTATAGCAATAGTCGGACGTCCCAACGTCGGCAAATCAACTCTCCTAAACTCAATTCTCGGCGAAAAGGTGGCGATAGTATCAAAAAAGCCGCAGACAACGAGAAACCGTATCACGGGAATACATACGGTCGGGGAAAATCAGTTTGTTTTCCTTGATACTCCCGGCATGCATAAGCCAAGAACGAAGCTCGGAGACTTTATGGTTAAAACCACCTCTCAGACTCTCGGAGGTGTTGACAGTGCAATACTCGTCGTCGAGGCACGAGAGGAGGTCGGAGATATTGAGGCGCAGATTATATCGCGCTTCAAGTCAGAGGGCCTCGGTGCTATTCTTGTTATAAACAAAATAGATACGGTACGTGCCTCCAACGTTGCCAAAACTATAGCGGCGTATGCCGAAGCCTTTGATTTTGACGCAGTAATCCCGATTTCCGCCAAGAGTGGAAAGGGGGTGGATACCGTGGTCGCTGAATGTGAGAGATATCTTAACGAGAGCGATTGGTTCTTCCCCGATGACATAGTTACCGACCAGCCCGAAAAGCAGGTTGCCGCAGAGATTATACGCGAGAAGCTTTTGCGTATGCTTGAGGAGGAAATTCCTCACGGCACGGCTGTTACCATTGAGGAATGGCGCGAGCGCGCGGGTGCTGTTTCAATCCGTGCTGAGATATACTGCGAGAAGGCGTCGCACAAGGGCATAATCATTGGCAAGGGGGCAGCCACGATAAAAAAGATTGGCACTTACGCCCGTGAGGACATAGAGAAAATGCTCGACGCCAAGGTCTTTCTTGACTTGTACGTAAGAGTCAAGGAAAATTGGCGCGATAGGGAATTTAATATTTCCGATTTCGGTTACAGGGAAGATGACTAATGCTTACCGAGGTTAGAGGACTTGTAATCCGCACTGTTGATATCAAAGAAACCGACAGACTTATTACCGTGTTTACTGAGGAGATGGGTGTTGTTACCGCGCTTGCCAGAGGCGCTCGCTCGCTTAAAAGCCGCAAAATGGCTGCAACCATGCAGTTTTGCTATTCAAATCTCGTTCTTTATAAGCATGGGGACAAGTACTCGGTCAGGGAGGCAGAGCTTATTGAGAGCTTCTTTGACATCAGGGCGAGCATTGACGGCCTTGCTCTCGCAGGATATATTGCAGAGGTGCTCTCATACGTTACGGTTGCAGAGGCGGAGCGTGACCTGCTTAGGCTTTCGCTCAATTCTCTTTACGCAATTTCTCGCTCGAAATACTCGCTTGAAAAGATTAAGGCAGGCTTTGAAATCCGCGCAGCCTCTATTCTCGGAT
This sequence comes from Eubacteriales bacterium, assembly GCA_045657165.1. GTDB lineage: Bacteria > Bacillota > Clostridia > Oscillospirales > CAG-272 > UBA1740. The sequence goes on along the minus strand of JAZOSP010000071.1, from coordinate 77,869 downwards.
TTATGCCCGACGTGCTCTCGTGTAACCGATGTCGCGAGACTCACGGTGACTTTTTCTTTGATATTATGGGCGGTATAATAGAATGTGCGGCTTGCCGTCACGAGGCTGCCAAATCGGGTGAGCTTCCCCGCGATCCTCATGAGAGCCGTATTCTTTGCGTGCTTTCCGAGGGGGCTAAGGTTGCGCTCGGTTACTGCGTTCACGCACCGCTTGAAAAGCTGTTTTCGTTTAATATCTCGGACGATGATATGCGGCTTTTTTCAAGAGCGGCAGAGGAATACATACTTAATCAGCTCGGGCATAGCTACAAGACTCTTGATTTTTATAAAAGCGTGCGCTAAAAATACCGAAGGGAAAAACTATGCAAATCAGTCAAAAAACGCTCACAGCGCTTGAATACGATAAAATAATAGAAAAGCTTGTTCTCGCTGCCTCCACCGAGGGCGCAAAGGCGAGAGCGCGGGCACTTTTGCCGTCGGACGACTTTGACACTGTAGTTATGCGGCAGAGAAAAACCGAGGACGCAAAGCGCCTCATCGGCGCAAAGGGCTACCCCGCGTTTTCGGCAAGCGAAAGAGTTACCTCAGCGGCAGAGCGTGCTTATAAAGGGGCGGTTCTATCGCCCACAGAGCTGCTTGACGTAGCCTCGCTTCTGCGCTCGTCAAGAGCACTCGTTGATTACATCAGCGCAGACAAGCCGTTTGATACGGTCCTTGATGAAATCTTTCTCCGATTGCTCCCGAATAGAGAGCTTGAGGAAAAAATCACGCGTTCTATGCTTTCAGAGGACATGATTGCCGACGAGGCGAGCGCCGAGCTCGCTGATATCAGACGTAAAATCCGTTCTACCAACAACAAAATCAAGGATACGCTTCAAAGCTATGTCGGCGGTGCTCGGCTTAAATATTTACAGGAAAACATCGTTACTATGCGTAACGGCCGTTACGTCGTGCCCGTGAAGGCTGAGTATAAGAACGAGATGAAGGGGCTCGTTCACGATACATCCTCATCGGGTGCTACGTTGTTCGTAGAGCCTATGGCGGTAGTAGAGGCTAACAACGAGCTTAAGAGTCTCGCTGCGGCAGAGGAGCACGAGATAGAGCGAATTTTGTCGGCGCTTTCCGCAGAGTGCGGAGAGTCCTCGTCGCTTATAACGCTTAATTATCATAATATAACCGAGCTTGCCTTCACCTTTGCCTGCGCAACGCTCTCTATGGAAATGAGGGCGGTAATGCCCGCTATCAAAGAGGAGCGAGTGCTTTGCCTAAAGCGTGCAAGACACCCTCTTATACCTCGCGACAAGGTCGTGCCGATAGACGTCGAGATAGGCGGAGAGTTTGACACGCTAATTATTACCGGTCCCAATACCGGCGGTAAAACCGTTACTCTTAAAACAATGGGGCTTCTGACCCTTATGGCGCAGGCGGGTCTGCAAATACCCGCAGACGAGTCGTCGGTCGTTGGAATGTTTAACGAGGTGCTCGTCGATATCGGTGACGAGCAGAGCATTGAGGCATCGCTTTCGACCTTCTCCTCGCATATGGTCAACGTAGTTGATATACTCAAAAAAGTGGGCAAGGGCTCACTCGTCCTCTTTGACGAGCTTGGCTCGGGCACAGACCCCGTTGAAGGTGCGGCTCTTGCAACCGCAATACTTGAAACGACCGCCGCGAGCGGCGCGCTTTCCGCAGCAACCACGCACTATGCCGAGCTGAAGGTCTATGCGCTCGAAACACCGAGAGTTCAGAACGCCTCGTGCGAGTTTGATATCGAGACTTTGCGACCGACCTACAAGCTGATTGTAGGCGCTCCCGGAAAATCTAACGCCTTTGCTATATCCGAAAAGCTGGGAATAGCCCCCGATATAATTGAACGCGCAACTCGCCTTATCGAGCAGGACGACAAGAGGTTTGAGGACGTTATCGAACGCCTTGACGCTAACCGCAGCGCTATGGAAAAGGAACGCGAAAGGGCCGAGGCTCTCCGAGCAGAATACGAGTCATTCAAAAAGAATGCAGAGGACGAACTTAAAAGAAAAATTGCTAAAAGCGAGGAAGAAATCTCAAAGCAGACACTTAAAGCGCGGCAGATTCTCGAAAGCGCAAGAGCCTCAAGTGAATTTATTTTCCGTCAGCTTGAGGATTTGAGAAAGGTGGAGGATCGCGAGAGGCGCAACGAGATGACCCTTGCAGCTCGCGAGGAGGTTCGCCGCCGCATGGCTGAGGGAGAGAGACTGCTCTCAGGTATAGACGTGCGTGATATTGCGCTCGACGATGATTATAAGCTCCCGCGACCTCTCAAGGTTGGCGATAAGGTTTATCTGACCACCGTCGGCAAGGAAGGCGTTGTAACGGCTCTCGCGGACAAAAAAGGTCAGATTTCGGTGACCGCAGGTATTTTGAAGGCAAAGGTCACAGAGGACAAAATCAGGCTTATTGAGGGCAACGTTAAATTCACCCGGAGAAGCGAGCCGCAAAGACCAGGTGAGGGCAAGGTGAAAAAGACCGTCACGTCTACCTTTAAGCCAGAGATTGACGTCAGAGGCATGATTGGCGACGACGCTTGGTTTGTAGTTGATAAATACCTTGATGACGCAGTTCTCGCAGGTATGCCGACTGTCAGGATAATTCACGGCAAGGGTACGGGCGCGCTTCGCGCAGCTCTTTGGAAATACTTTAAGTCAGACAAACGCATTAAAGCTTACCGCCACGGCGAGTACGGCGAGGGGGACGCAGGCGTTACGGTAATAACGCTCGGATAAAATAACTGCATATCCACACCTTAATATTACTGTCTTGACGAGGAATTAAATGTTATTTGTTAATTATAAAATTCACGCGCCGATAGAAGAGGTTCGCTCGGTGCTTATCGACAACAATCTCGTTGTCGATAAGGAAAAATTCGATACGAGCGCCGGGACGCCTAAAATGCGATTTAAGGAAAAGGGTGACAGGCTTAAAATCACCTGCGAGATGACGGGCAAAGCAACACGTGATAACGGCTTTCTTGTCGGTACGTACTTTTCGGGGAAGCTGACGGAAAAGAACGGTGTCACCGCGCTGAGGGGCATTATTCTTACAGCGCCCATATATCATTTGATTTTAATACTCCTTCTTGCCTTTTTCGTGTACCGCTGCATAGTAGTTGGCGGCTTTTCCGTCCTTCCTATCTGTCTTGCGGTATTCGATATATTTATGTTTTGGGGAGAATTCAAAAAGCAGAGCATAATTAAGCGCTATATTTTCCGCGCGTTCAAAATTACTTACGCGAACCTTCGCGAACGGGAATAGTTCAAAAGCAAAACAGCCAAGCCGTACGGCTTGGCTGTTTTGCTTAGTTATCAAAATCCATAATTTTTTGTCCGGAAACCTGTGCTCCCGCGGCATTTGCAGATGGATTAAAGGGGATTCCAAGATGGTCATACGCGAGCTTTGTTACACATCTGCCGCGCGGGGTTCTTGCGAGGAAGCCAATTTGCATAAGATATGGCTCGTAAACGTCCTCAATAGTAACCGCCTCCTCGCCTATAGTTGCCGCAAGGGTGTCAAGACCTACAGGACCGCCCGAATAGAACTTGATAATTGCCTCGAGCATACGTCTGTCAATGTTGTCAAGACCAAGCTCGTCTATCTCGAGCGCCTCAAGGGCGTATTTCGCAATTTCAGAGGTAATAGTGCCGTCCCCCTTCACAAGCGCAAAATCGCGTATTCTCTTTAAGAGTCTGTTCGCGATTCTCGGTGTGCCGCGCGAGCGCGAAGCAATATTGTAAGCACCCTCCTCGGTGATAGAAATTTCAAGTATACCGGCGGAGCGCTTGACGATTTCCGCGAGCTCCTCGGGTGTGTATAGCTCAAGCTTCAGAAGCACTCCGAATCGGTCGCGTAGGGGAGTGGTCAGCTGACCGGCTCTTGTTGTTGCGCCTATAAGCGTGAATTTCGGAATAGGCAGCCTGATAGAGCGCGCGCTCGGACCCTTTCCGATGATAATATCGAGCGCGTAGTCCTCCATCGCGGGATAAAGTATTTCCTCAACCGCACGGGAAAGACGGTGAATCTCGTCGATAAAGAGTACGTCGCCGTCGGCAAGATTGGTAAGTATCGCCGCGAGGTCGCCCTGTTTTTCGATTGCAGGCCCCGACGTTGTGCGTATATTTACACCAAGCTCGTTTGCGATTATACTTGAAAGGGTAGTTTTGCCAAGCCCGGGAGGGCCGTAAAGCAAGACGTGGTCGAGCGCCTCGCCGCGAAGCTTTGCGCTGTCTATATAAACCTTGAGGTTGTTTTTGGCCTTTTCCTGCCCAACGTATTCCGTAAGTGTTTTCGGTCGAAGCGAATTTTCAATCACGTCCTCACCGGCATCGTATTCGTTTGAAACAATTCGATTTTCAAAATCGAATTCGTTTACTTCTTCCATCATAGCATTGTCTCCTATCGAGGATTATCGTGCGAGCTTTTTAAGCGCAGCCTTAATGATGTCGCCAACGTCACCGCTCGGGTCAAGTCCGGCTACGGCACCCATAACGCTGTTTTTATCATAGCCGAGAACCATAAGCGCCTCGACGGCCTCGGAAAGACTCGGAGATTTAAGCGAAATGACGGGGGGCGTGTTAAGATTTCTGCTATCTGTGGGCATGGAAAGCATATCCTTTGCTACCTTGTCGCGAAGCTCAAGAACAATACGCGCTGCGGTTTTGGCACCGATACCCGGAGTCTTTGCAATCAGCTTTACGTCCTCTGTTGAGATTGCTATTGCCAGCTTTTCGGGTGTCATGGTTGAAAGTATGCTCATAGCGACCTTTGGACCTATGCCGCTGACGCTCGTAAGACGATTAAAGCACTCGCGCTCGCTATCTGATCCAAAGCCGAATAGCTCGACCCCGTCCTCACGCACGGCAAGGTGAGTGAAAAGCCTGACCTCTTTGTCAAGCTTGCCCGCGAGCGAATCGGACGTTATCTGACTTACAGTGAGCTTATAGCCGACACCGCCGCAGTCAATAACGCAGCTTGTTAAATCTCTGTAAGCGAGCTTGCCGTTTAAGTAATAGAACATCATTTATCCTTTCGCCGTCGCGGTACCGTCCTTCGCCGCGACGACATTTTTTATCATTTTTTCAAGCTTTTCCCGTTCAACGGTCAGGTCTCTCCCGCAGCCCGTGCAACGTATTTTCACGTCACTTCCGAGTCTTAGAACGGTGAATGTGTCGGAGCTGCAGGGGTGCTTTTTTTTCATTATAAGCACGTCACCAACGCAAATTTTGAGAATCTGCATATTTTTATTTGTAGCGCGGCTGATAGCCGGGCTTTTTTTCTTTCTCGCTGCCTTTTTCTGCCGCAGCACGTTTAGTCGCCTCAAGGCGGCTGTCAGCCGCGCTTATAGCGCGCTTTATGAAATACGTCAGCGTGAAAATCAACGCGTAAAGGAAGATAAAAATTGATATCGCCGTGAATACAGCGGCGTCACCGCCTGCTGTGAGATTTCCCGAATAAACAAAGATTATGCAAAATGCCACGAGAAGCACGGCAAAATGTATAGCAACGCGAAAGGGCAGCTTTATGGATTTTACGCTGAAAATGAGGTTGGCAACCGATATAATGAGTCCGAAGGCAAGAATTATAAGAAACATCGGGAAGCCGATTGCCGGGCCAATGAAGCTCGTTGCAACGGCAAAAAGATAAAGCAGTATGAGAATCGCAACCGCGAAGCCGCAGGCGCGAAGTAATATACCCTCGATTTTCTTCATATTAGGCGACACACTCCTTGACAAACGTGTAATTAACAATAAAATTATACCGCAGAAAGCGAAAAATGTCAACCTTTAGTCGGTAATTTTGTTACTTTTATCGCGAAAGCAAATAAAAATTCATTCGGGCGTGACTTTATTCGTCAAAACGATTGACATTTACCTTAAAAAAATGTATAATACATATAATAATTTATTTTAGATTGGGGAACTCGATATGCAAAGAAAGACAGCAAGGGAAAATACCTTCCTCCTTATATTTGAGAGCGTGTGTAAGACCGATGAAACCGCTGAGGAAATTTTCAGAAAGGCGGTTGATATCCGAGGACTTGAATTTGACGATTACGTGAAAAGGGTATTCTTCGGCGTGGCTGAAAATCTCAAGCTGATAGAGGAAACCGCAGAGCCTCACCTTTGCGGCTGGAAAAAGGAAAGAGTATCGCCTGCCTCGACGGCTCTTATCCGCCTCGCTGTTTACGAAATGCTCTTTATGGAGGATATACCCGCAAGAGTTTCCATTAACGAGGCGGTAGAGCTTTCGAAAAAATACGACGATGAAAAGTCCTATGGCTTTGTAAACGGCGTTCTTCACGCCGTTTCGCAGTCACTCGCCCAAAATGGCTGATACGAAACTCGTGCTGGGCATAGACACCAGCAATTACACGACCTCGGTCGCAATTCTTGACACCGAGGGGGGGCTTGTTGCCAATCTCAAGTGCCCGCTTCCCGTAAAAGAGGGCGAGCGAGGACTGAGACAATCGGACGCCGTGTTCTCGCACACGGTAAATCTGCCCGAGATAATGAGAGAGGCGCGCGATTATATAGACGGTCGCGAGATTTGCGCCGTCGGTGTGAGCGACAGACCCCGAAACGTGGTGGGCTCTTATATGCCGTGCTTTCTTGTCGGTGTGTCGGTCGCCGAGGCGGTGTCGGCTGCACTCGGCGTACCTCTTTTTCGCTTCTCACATCAGTGCGGACACGTTATGGCGGCTGTTTATTCGTCGGGACGAAAGGAGCTTCTTTCACGTTCCTTCGCGGCGTTTCACGTATCGGGCGGAACGACCGAGCTTTTATCCGTTTCGCCGTGCGCGGGTGGCTTTAACACCGAGCTTGTCGGAGGAACCCGTGACCTTAACGCAGGGCAGATAATTGATAGGGTAGGAGTTCGTATGGGACTGCCGTTTCCTGCCGGAGTGCATATGGAGAGGCTTGCAAAGGACAATAAGGCTTCTGTGCCCAAAAAGAAAATTTCTGTAAACGGCACGGAGGCTAACCTCTCGGGACTTGAAAATCAGGCTGAAAGGCTCTATGAAGAAACGGGCGATAGGCAGCTCGTCGCCGCATTTGTGCTCGATAGCATTGGAAGAGCAATTATTGCTATGAGTGAGGCATATGAGGAGAAATTCGGTAAAAGCCCATTTGTATACGCCGGCGGAGTTATGTCAAACTCGATTATAAAGCAAATGATTTCGGAAAAATTTGATGCAGCGTTTGCAGAGCCCGCGATGTCGGCAGATAACGCGGTCGGCTGCGCAGCGCTTGCATTACGCTCATATCTGTCCGGAGAATGATATGGATATTAATTCATTTAGAGAGCGTGGTTTGGGCGTTCTTTCGGTGTCCGAGCTTAACGGATATATCAAAACACTCTTTGAAAATAATAGGACGCTTTCTGCCGTAACGGTAAAGGGCGAGATATCAAATTTCACAAATCACAGAAGCGGTCACCTTTACTTTTCCTTAAAGGACAGTGTGGGGCAGATACGCGCGGTAATGTTCAGATCAGCGGTTGCGAGGCTTAAGTTTATCCCCGAGTCGGGAATGCGGGTTATTGCGCACGGCTCGGTCACTGTTTATCCGCGCGACGGCTCGTATCAGCTATACGTCTCAACGCTCCAGCCCGACGGAATAGGTGCGCTCTATCTCGCTTACGAGCAGTTGAAGTCGCGGCTTTCCGACGAGGGGCTCTTCGACAAAGAGCATAAAAAAACAATACCGCAAATGCCTCGTCGTATCGGTGTCATAACCTCGCCGACGGGCGCTGCGGTGCGTGACATCATAAACGTAACGGGAAGGCGTTATCCGCTTGCCGATATTTATCTTTACCCATCACTCGTGCAGGGGGACGGTGCAGAGGATAATCTCATTTCGGCGCTTGATTATTTTGATAAAACGGGTCTTGCCGACGTCATTATAATAGGCCGCGGCGGCGGCTCGATTGAGGATTTGTGGGCGTTTAACGGCGAGAGGCTGGCAAGAAAAATTTACGAATGCCGCACCCCGATTATTTCGGCAGTCGGGCATGAAACCGATTTTACTATCTGCGATTTCGTAGCCGACTTGCGCGCTCCGACACCGTCTGCGGCGGCAGAGCTTGCAGTGCCGGACGTAAGAGAGCTGCTTTTGCGCGCGGACTCGCTTCTTGAACGTGCGGCGGTTGCCCTTGTGCGTTCGGCAGAGCGTGCGCGTGAGCGCCTGTCTCGATATGCAGAGCGCTTGTCGCCCGAGCGTGTCGGCTCTATTCTTGCCGAGAAGCGCGAGGCAATGCTTACGCTTTACGATAATGCACGCTCAGCGCTCGAGAAAAATCTCGACAGTGCGCGTGTGCGTCTTGCCGTGAATTCGGAAAAGCTCGGGGCGCTCAGTCCGCTCAGCGTTCTTGCGCGCGGCTACGCGATAGCCGAGCTTGGCTCGTCGCCGATAATGTCGGCAGGCGACGCTTCGATAGGTGACGAGCTGACTATTCGCTTGGCAGACGGCAGTATAACGGCAGAGGTGCTCAGCACAGAAACAAAGTATAAAGGCTCCTTTAAGAAAGGAAAAAGCAATGAAGAATAAACCGAAGTTTGAGGAAGCGATGGAAAAGCTCGAGGAGAAGGTAAAGCTGCTCGAATCAGGCAATATTCCGCTTGATGAATCGCTTGCGGCATTCGAAGAGGCGGTAGCTCTCGTGAAGGTTTGTAACGAGCGCCTCGAGGAAGCCGAAAGGCGTGTGCGCATACTCACAGAGGGCACTGACGGTACTGTTACCGACCTTCCGTTTGATGGCTCAAAAGATGAGACTTGACGTTTACCTCTTTGCTAGCGGTCTTGCGGCAAGCCGCACCGAGGCAAAGTCTCTTATTCTCGAGGGCGCGGTTTCGGTATGTGGAAAAACCGTGATGAAGCCCTCGTATGAGGTAGACGGTAATTCAAATGATGTCAGGGTCGAGAGCGCAGGGAAGAGATTTGCAAGCCGCGGCGGCTTGAAGCTTGAGGCAGCTCTCCGAGAGTTTTCTGTCGACCCTAAGGATAGACTTGCTCTCGACGTCGGCGCCTCAAGCGGCGGATTTACCGATTGCCTGCTTTCGCACGGCGCCGCCCACGTAATCGCGGTCGACTCGGGCACAGGTCAGCTTGCCGAGTCCTTGCGGCTTGACGGACGTGTCACCTCGGTTGAGGGATATAACGCGAGATATATGAAGCGTGAGGATTTGGACTACACGCCAGACCTTGCAGTGATGGACGTATCCTTTATTTCCGCTACCTACATAATGCCTGCGGTGATGGAGGTTCTCGCTCCGGGTGGGGATTTTGTCTGTCTTATCAAGCCTCAGTTCGAGGTAGGACGTGCAGGACTCGGAAAGGGCGGGATAGTCCGTGACGAGGTGGCGCGCGACGCTGCGGTGAGGCGCGTTCTAGATTTTGCACGTGAGATAGGATTTGTTAATTTGGGACTTGTTCGTTCCCCTATTCTAGGCGGTGACGGCAACGTAGAATTTCTTGCACATTTCAAAAAACGGTGAAGCAATATGAAAAATATACTTTTAATCCCGAATCCCTCTAAGGATATCGGACTTAAAATGACCGATAGAGTTGTTGAAAAGCTAAAAAGCCTTGGAATCAGAACGATTGTTCAGGAAAAGCCCCTAATATCAACGGCAACGCATTCGGACGTAGACTTGATTATCGTAATCGGCGGCGACGGCTCGGTTATCGACGCCTCTGTGTATGCTGTTGAGCTCGGTGTTCCGCTACTTGGAATAAATCTCGGCAAGGTTGGATACCTCAGTGAGCTTGAGCCGCCTGATATATCACTGCTCGACAGACTCGTCACGGGAGAATATAGCATTGAGGAAAAAATGCTGCTTTCGGTCGAGTGTAACCATAATGACGGCGTAGAGCGTTCCTCAAGGCTCGCCTTGAACGACATCGTTATATCCCACGGCGACTATCTCGGAATCTCGGATATTATAGTAGAAAACGGCAGAGGGGACGCAGTTAAGTACCGCTGTGACGGAATTATTGCGGCGACGCCGGCGGGCTCGACCGCTTACTCGCTTTCCGCAGGAGGTCCTATCGTTGACCACAGCTTGAATTCAATTATAGTTACCCCCGTATGTCCTCACACATTTTTCAACCGCTCAATAATTTACGGAGAAAACGAAAAAATTAAAATTATCAATGAAGGCAGCTCGGAATTAAAGGTAAGTGTTGACGGACGTCTTTTTTCAGAGCTGCTTGGCGGTGAGTGCTGCACGGTTAGCAAGAGCGCAGTCGGGCTTTCAATGCTCACGTTCTCAGAAAATAATATGTTTGAAACCCTTTTCAAGAAGATGAAGCTTCTTGAGGAGCTGGCCTGACAAAGACGGAAAGGGATGACTGATGAAAAACGCAAGACAGAAAAAGATACTTGAGCTTATTGAGGCGTACGATATCGATACTCAGGAGGCTTTGATTAAGCGCCTTGCAGAGGTGGGCTTTACCGTTACGCAAACTACAGTCTCAAGAGATATACGCCAGCTTAACTTAGTTAAAGGAATAACACCGCGAGGCACGTATAAGTACGTGTCGCCGGACGCAAGGGTTTCGTCCGGCGCGCCCGTGCTTAGCTCGGCGCTCACCGAGTCGGTCACAAGGATAGAGGCTGCGGAAAATATTGTAGTAGTCAAAACTTATGCGGGTATGGCAAATGCGGTGGCGGTTTGCATAGACTCCTTACGGTTGCCGGAAATTGTCGGTAGCGTTGCGGGTGACGATAACATTCTTCTTGTCATTAAAAACAGTGAGCTCGCCCTCAAGACCGAGGAGGAGTTAAAGGTTGCTTTCGGCTTGCAAAAATAAATTCATTTTAACGGAGGCTCTGCTATGCTGCTATCCTTGCACATAGAGAATATTGCTGTTATAAAAAGTGTCGATTTTGAGTTTTCCGAGGGCTTTACTGTTCTCACAGGTGAGACGGGTGCCGGAAAATCGGTAGTAATCGACAGTATAAATTTGCTCCTCGGTGCCAAGGCAGACAGGGAGCTTATAAGGACGGGAGCCGCCACCGCTATGGTCAGCGGTCTTTTTGGCGAGCTTTCGCGCACGACTCTTGAGCGACTCTCAGAGGTGGGCGTAGAGGTTGACGAGGACGGGTCGCTTCTCGTGCAGAGGACTGTATCACAGGATGGCCGCTCTAAAATTACCGTTAACGGCAGGGCAGTCAGTCTCTCGCTTCTCAAGGCAATAAGCCCCTTTCTCATAACGGTGCACGCGCAGAGCGATACTTCAGCACTCACTGAGGCCCGCAGCCATCTTGAGCTTATCGACGTTTACGCCGATAACTTCGACCTCATTGAAAAATACGCAAAAGCTTACTCCGAGCTTGAAAAAGTAAGAAGAGAAATACGCGAGATAAACGAAAAAGCTCACGAGAGCGAAAGGCTCAAGGAAATTTTAGCTTATCAGATTAAGGATATAGATTCACTTGCCCTTAAGGATGGCGAGGAGGACGAGCTTGTCGAGAAGAGAATCAAGCTAAAGAACAGTGAAAAAATAGCAAAAAACTCTGAATTTGTTTACCGTGCGCTTCGCGGTAGCGAAAAGGGGAGCGTTGCATATCTTATCGACAGGAGCATAACGGCTCTCTCTCAGCTCACTGACGTTATTCCGGAATATGAGGAGTATGCTACGCGCCTGCGCGACACCCTTTATCAGGTTGAGGATATCGCAGAGGAGGTTTATACGGTAGTTGCCGACACTGCGGGCGACCCCACGGAGGCGCTTAATAAAATAGAATCACGGCTCGATAAGATATCAAAAATTAAGCGCAAGTACGGGCTTACCGTTGCTGACGTGCTTAATTTCAGGGAGCGGGCCGCAAGGGAGCTTGAAGCTCTCGAAAACTCCGAGGACGTTATAAAAAATCTTACACTGCGCGAGCGAGCCGCATACAGGGCGGCGCTCTCGGTTGCTACAGAGCTTCACGACAGGCGAGTAGCCGCAGCAGGCGAGCTTGAGGTGAAGGTGAGAGAAACGCTTGAATTTCTCGATATGCCAAAGGTGGTCTTCTTCACGTCGCTCACAGAGGAGCGCGACGGAGAGGATAAGCTTCTCACCAAGGACGGCTACGACAGAGTGGAATTTTATATCAGTGCCAACAGAGGCGCCGAAGCACAGCCGCTTTCGAAAATTGCATCGGGCGGTGAAATGTCGCGTATTATGCTCGCACTCAAGAGCGTCATAGCAGATAAGGACGGCGTGCCTACCGTTATATACGACGAAATCGACACGGGCGTCTCGGGCAAAACCGCGAGAAAAATCGGAATTAAGCTGCTTCTTCTCTCAAGAAGCACGCAGCTTTTCTCGGTAACTCACAGTGCGCAAATCGCTTCGCTCGGCGATAAGCATTTCCTCATCAGCAAGCGCGACGTTGACGGTGCTACCGAGACGAGCGTAAGAGAGCTTGATACAAGCGGTAGAATCACCGAGCTCTCGCGAATTCTCGGAGGTATCGACGTCACAGACTCTCAGCGTGCCGCGGCAGAGGATATGTTGAGGGAAAAAAGCGAATACTTAACTTAGAGGTATAGATGAATAGCTTTGTTTTGGATTTTTTCAAAGCAAACGACGTCAAATACTCGGAAAATCACCCCATGTCGCGCCTCACAACCATCAGGATTGGCGGCACCTGCGACGTAGCTGCATGCCCGGACAGTGAGGAAAAGCTTGCACTTGTGGTGAGGTTTCTTCGGAAAAATAAAATCAGATTCAAGATAATCGGTAAAATGTCGAATATTTTGCCGACAGATGACCCTTATCGGGGTGTTATTGTTCGCACTGATGGGGTTAAACGGCTTATCATAAGCGACAATGAGGTTTACCTATCCTCGGGTACTACGCTGCGAGGGGTAACGGGCGCACTTACATCGCTTGGACTATCGGGCTACGAGGAGCTGGTCGGTATACCGGGGTGCGTTGGCGGTCTTGTTGCAGGGAATGCTGGAGCGTTTTCACGTGAAACTGCGGATTTGGTAAAATCAGTGAAGGTGCTTAGACTTGACACCCTTGATGAAACGACTCTTTTTCCCTCGCAGCTAAGCTTTTCATACCGTGACAGCGTATTCAAGCACGTTCCGTATCTTATTTTGGGTGCAACGCTCGAATTAAAGCGCGCGGACAGTGAAAAAATACGTCTGCGAATTGCCGAGTGTAAGGCGCGTCGTGCCGAAACTCAGCCGATTGATTTTCCATCGCTCGGCAGCGTGTTTAAGCGTCCTCTCGGTGTGTCTGCCGCGGAGCTTATCGATAAGTGCGGCTTAAAGGGCTTGCGCGTCGGCGGCGCGGAGGTTTCGCATAAGCACGCAGGCTTTATAGTGAACTGGGGTGGTGCTACGGCAAAGGACGTGAAGCACCTTATCCGTGAAATAAAAAAACGTGTCGAGGAGCGTTACTCTATAGCTCTTACGCGTGAGATTGAATTTTTGGGAGTGTAAAATGTCCTTTTCGTCCGAACAGAAAGGTGAGCTCATAAACCAAGCATATAAATCCGCATGCTGTCGCAGGGCACTGCTTTGCGGAATGCTTTTCGCGCGCGCCGCAAACCTTGCGGAGGATATGATTTCATTCAATCTCGAAAAACGCGAGAGCGCGGAGTTCGCCTCAAAGCATATCAAGGAGTTCTATGGGCAAACGCCCAAGATTTCAAGACCTCCGCGTGGCGGCAGATGTGTTAACGTAGCCTTTAAGTCAAAATCTGCCGCGAAATATTTAGCGAGTTTGTCAAAAATCGAGGATTTGTTCTTGCCCAAATGCCCGAGCTGCACCTCGTCGTTTCTTCGCGGTGTGTTTATTGCCTCCGGCAGAATCTCGGATCCGATGAAGCAGTACGGACTCGAGTTTTCGGTTGGCGAGAGAACCGATATTTTCTGTGCGCTCCTAAGCGAGCTTGGAGTTCCGCCCCTTGTTACTCATAAGGCTACGGGACCTGTAGTTTATTACAAAAACAGTAGTTTTATCGAGGATTTCTGCGCGCTTGCTGCTATGAATACAACCGCATTTGCGGTTATGAACGCGAAGATTAAAAGCGACATCAGAAACAATGCAAACAGGGTTGCAAACTGTGAAACGAATAATATAGGCAAGGCGGTTAACGCCTCTATGAAGCAGATGGATACCCTGATTTTGCTTGAGCGCGCAGGGCTTTTGTCTTCGCTCCCCGAGGAGCTCGAGGCTACTGCGAGACTGCGAATGGAGCACCGCGACCTATCGCTTTCACAGCTCGCGGCTATATCCGTGCCGCCTATTTCGAAATCCGGTCTTTCTCACAGGCTTACTAAGATTATGGAGCTTGCAGAGCAGCTTTTACATAAATAATTTCTCGAAAGGAGTCCCGAGATGGGAGAGTTCGTTCATCTTCATTTGCATACCGAATACAGTCTGCTCGACGGCGCCGCAAAAATTTCTTCCATTGCGGATAAGGCACTTTCGGACGGTCAGGACGCCGTTGCCATAACCGACCACGGCGTAATGTACGGTGCTGTGAATTTCTATACCGCCCTTAAGGAAAAGGGTGTCAAGCCGATAATAGGCTGCGAGGTTTACGTAGCGCCTCGCTCACGGCACGATAAAGAAGGCAAGCAGGACAGCTCGGGAAACCACCTCGTCTTGCTTTGTAAAAACGCTACGGGTTATAAAAATCTCTGCTATATGGTTTCAATGAGCTTTATCGATGGCTTTTACTCAAAGCCGCGAGTGGACATGGCGCTCATACGCGAGCACCACGAGGGGCTCATAGCGCTTTCGGGATGCCTTGCGGGAAAAATACCGCAGCTTATCCTCTCAGGTAGCATGGCGGAGGCGGAGGCTTACGCTCTTGAGATGAAATCGCTCTTCGGCGACGATTTTTACCTTGAGATACAAAATCACGGTCTCGACGACCAACGCAAGGTTGCCTACGGCATAAGATTAATAAGCGAAAAATGCGGTATTCCCATGGTTGCAACCAACGACGTGCATTATCTCGAACGCTCGGATGCCGATATGCAGGCAACTCTCATGTGTATCCAGACTAACAACGTTATCACCGACGGCCGCCCGTTTGGCTTCGAAACCAACGAATTTTATTTCAAGTCGGCTGCAGAGATGAAGGCTCTGTTTTCCTCATTTGAGGGGGCTATCGAGAACACGGTAAAAATTGCTGAGAAATGCAACTTCGATTTTGAATTTGACAAGCTATATCTTCCGAATTTCGAGCCCGAGGGCGGTCTTTCACACAAGGACAAGCTTCGCGCCGATGCTGAGGCAGGCTTTGCACGAAAGATAGGGGAAAGAATTATCAGCTTTGACACTCATCCCCGCGAGGCATACGAGGCGCGGCTCGAGTATGAGCTCTCCGTCATAGATAAAATGGGCTTTAACGCCTACTTTTTGATAGTGAGCGATTTCGTATCCTTTGCAAAGAGAAGCGACATTCCCGTGGGACCCGGCAGAGGCTCGGGTGCGGGCAGTCTTGTTGCGTACCTTATCGGAATAACCGACGTAGACCCAATAAAATTCGATCTGCTCTTTGAGCGCTTCCTCAATCCGGAGAGAGTATCAATGCCGGACTTTGACATTGACTTTTGCTATAACCGCCGCGAGGAGGTTATAGATTACGTAAAGCAGAAGTACGGCGACGACAAGGTTGCGCAGATCGTTACCTTTGGTACTCTTGCACCGCGCGCTGCGGTAAAGGACACCGGCCGCGCTCTCGGTATGCCTTACGGGGCGGTTGATACCGTATCAAAGCTAATACCGTTCGGCAGCAAGGACATTGATACAGCTCTTGCCACAAAGGAGTTAAAGGAGCTATACCTCAAGGACTCCGACGTCAAGCGTCTCATTGATATGAGCCGACAGCTTGAGGGTATGCCGCGCCACGCTTCAACTCACGCAGCGGGCGTCGTTATAACCGAAAAGCCTACCTATGAATATGTTCCGCTCTCGTATAGCGGCACGGGAATCGTAACGCAGTTCGACATGACAACCTCCGCAAGGCTTGGACTTGTCAAGTTCGATTTCCTCGGGCTTCGCTATCTCACCGTAATTCACGATACCGAGCTTGCGATACGTGAGCGCGTGCCGGGCTTTGACGTAACCAAAATTCCGCTTGACGATGAGATGACCTTCAGGCTGCTTTGCGACGCGCGCACCGACGGTGTATTTCAGCTCGAGTCGGGAGGTATGAAGCAGGTTCTTGCAAAGCTTTCGCCAAGCTGTCTTGAGGATATTATAGCGTGTATTGCTCTTTACCGTCCGGGTCCGATGGATTCTATCGATTCCTTCATTGCAAGAAAGCACGGTACGGAGGCTATTGAGTATAAGGTTTCGGCACTCAAGGAAATTCTTGACGTAACCTACGGCTGCATAGTATATCAGGAGCAGGTTATGCAGATTTGCCGCTTGCTTGCGAGCTATTCCTACGCGCACGCAGACCTTGTCAGACGTGCTATGTCGAAGAAGAAAACCTCGGCAATGCAGGCAGAGCGCGAGGGCTTCATATCCGGCTGCCGCGAGCACGGTATTTCCGAGGATGTAGCCGAGGAAATTTTTGAGGAAATGCTCGGCTTCGCAAAATACGCATTCAATAAGAGTCACGCCACGGCGTACGGAATTATCTCGTACAGAACGGCTTATCTTAAGGCTCATTATCCGGCGGAGTATTTCGCCGCACTCCTGACGAGTGTTCTCGACAGTCAGACGAAGGTGCGTGAATATATTGCCGATGCGCAAAAATTCGGCGTTTCGGTATTACCGCCCGACGTTAATGAGAGTAGGCAGAATTTCTCATCGGTTAGCGGTAATATCAGATTTGGACTTCTCGCTATAAAAAACGTGGGCAGAAACTTCTGCGATGCGGTAATAAGAGAGCGTAAAATGCGCCCGTTCGTATCGTTTGACGAGTTTGTCACGAGAATGATAGGTACCGAAATAAACAAGCGCACCCTCGAGTCGATGATAAAGTGCGGTGTCTTTGACAGCCTTGGCGTTCCGAGAAGCGCACTCCTTGCGACTTATGAAAATATAATCGACACCGAGCATGACAGACAGAGAAACAATATATCGGGGCAGCTCGACCTTTTCTCGATGGATACCTCGTCGGCGGGTAGTGTCGGATATACCTATCCCGATTTGGCGGAGTATCCATTGCGCGAGCTTTTACTTCTTGAGCGCGAGAGCTCGGGTATGTATTTTTCAGGTCATATGATTGATAGCTTCTCCCGTCACGTAGAGGATTTGCGGCCCGATAAAATTTCAGATATTCTTGAGTCGCTTTCCGACGAATCTGCCGAAATTGGTCGCTATCGCGACAGGGCAGAGGTCTCCGTTGCGGGTATAATTATTGCCAAAAGGACGAAAATTACCAAAAACGGCGATACGATGGCATTTATAACCCTCGAGGACAGATACGCCGCAATCGACGTAATCGTTTTCGCAAGGCAGTATAGGGAGCTTTCCGACCTTCTTTCGCAGGAAGCGGCGGTGAGCATTAAGGGAAATATTTCGACCGAGGACGGCGAGGCGCCGCGAATTATACTTTCGGCTGCCACACCTCTTATACCGAACTCGGATTATTCGCCCACCGGCACTCTTGTAAATTCGGAAAAGCGGATATACGTTAAGCTTAAGTCGCTCTCCGATGAAAGAATAAACACTCTTTTCCGAATTGCAGCGCTCAACCGCGGTGACACCAAGGTTGTTATTTACGACGGGAGCACAGGAAAATATTCGGTAATGAAGGGAGCGAGCGTCGAAGCGAGCGAAAGGGTTCTTTCAAGGCTTCGAAGTGTATTTTCGACTGAAAACGTGGTTTTCAGATAGCTTACGATATTGACAGGCCGACTTTTTTGTATTATAATTAATGTAATATCTTGACAGGAAGGAATTTGTTATGATACTTGACATTGTAATTGACGTTTTGCTCGTCGCGATTGTGGTTATAGGTGCAATCGTCGGAATAAAGAAGGGCTTTATCAAAATGGCTGCAAAACCGGTTAAATTTGTTGCCTCGATTGCGCTTGCATTCGCTATATGCACGAGCGTGGCAGATGGCTTCATTACTCCTTTGATTGAGGCACCTATCACTAATTACGTCAGTAATTTTCTCTATGAGAACTGCGCAAATCTTACTGCTGAAAATGCAGCGGAGGAACTTCCTACGCTTCTTAAAATTGCTGCTGCAGTATTTAATATTGACGTAGGCGAGGTCACCGCCGGCGCCGGCAATGCAGTGCTCGACGCAATTGTCGAAAACCTTACTGCACCTGTTATTAACGTTGTGTCGGTTATCATATCGTTTATTTTGGTTTATCTTGTTGCAACGCTCGTGTTCTCGATTGTTCTTGCTATAATCAACGCCATATTCAGCAGCGGAATTTTCGGTGTGCTCAACAAAATCCTCGGCTTCGTCTTCACCGGTGCTGTAGCATTTATCGCCTCGTGGGCACTTGCCGTTGTGCTTGAGTTCGTATTCCACCTTCCTATGCTTGAGGGGGTAGAGCTTATAAACGAATTTAACGGCGGATTTATTTACAGCTTCTTCAATACGTACAATCCGATAGAGCTGCTTCTCAGCTTCTAATAAATTTTATTTACGCAAAGGCTTTTAGGTAAATTACCAGATGAAATTACAAATTTGCGCGAGATGTAAAAAAAGACCCGCCGTGGTCTTCATAACTCGCATTGATAACGGAAACACGGTTAACGAGGGCATATGCCTTTCCTGTGCTTCCGAGCTCGGCATAAAGCCCGTTAATGATATGTTAAGAAAAATGGGCATTGACGAGGAGGCAGTGCAGAATATGTCTGCTGAAATCGACGGTCTTATTGAAAATATGGAAACAGGGCTTGTTGAGAGTGACAACGATGACACCGAGAACGGCAAGGTTCCTACTCTCAATCTCGGCGAGCTGTTCGGCATGTCTGTAAATCCGGGAGAGGGGAAGTCCTCGTCTAAGAAGCGCCCCGATAAGGACACAAAGCGAGAGCCGCCCTCAAAGAAGGTGCTCTCTGCGTATTGCACTAACCTTAACGAGCGAGCAAGGCTTGGCAAAATTGACCGAATAGTGGGTCGCGACAGAGAAATCGACAGAATAATTCAGATACTCTCTCGCCGCCAGAAAAACAATCCCTGCCTTATCGGCGAGCCCGGAGTGGGTAAAACCGCTATCGTTGAGGAGGTTGCGGTCAGAATTACCGAGGGGCGCGTTCCCGAGAGCCTTTCAGGCTATGAGATATGGCTTCTCGACCTTACCGCCCTCGTGGCGGGCACGCAGTTCCGCGGACAGTTTGAGTCGAGAATACTCGGACTTATAAAGGAAATCAAGGCTGCCGGAAATATCATTCTTATGATTGACGAGGTACACAATATTGCGGGCGCGGGGGAGACCTCCGACGGCAGTATGAGTGCCGCTAATCTTCTTAAGCCCGCGCTGTCGCGTGGCGAGATTCGCGTTATAGGCGCTACGACTCTTAAGGAATATCGCAAATGCATTGAAAAGGACTCGGCGCTTGAGCGCCGTTTCCAGCCTGTCAAGGTGGACGAGCCGTCGGTTGATGAGACGGTTGATATCATACGCGGTATTAAGGGATATTACGAGAGCTTTCACGGAGTATCTATATCTGACGAGGTTGCGCGCTTTGCAGCTACGCTCTCGGAGCGATATATTACCGACCGCTTCTTGCCCGATAAGGCTATCGACCTTATAGACGAGGCGGCGGCTAAGGTGGCGCTTTCCTCACCCGAGCTTAACGAGAAAAAGAAAAACGACAAGCGCCTTTCTGAAATAAACGCATACAGTGCCGACCTTGAAGGCAAGGTTGCCGTGCCCGAGGGGCAGACCGAGGAAAACTATAAGATTCTTGCCGACCTTAAGGCAGAGAAAATTCGCCTTGAAACGCGGCAGAAAATTATTACTCCCGTATGTGACGACCTAAGACTGACAACGCAGGATTTGCTTTCCGTAATAGAAATCTGGACCGGGATTCCTGCCTCGGAAATCAGCGTTGGCGAGCTTTCGGAGTTAAGGGGTCTTCACGACCGCATATCGGCAAAAATTATAGGTCAGGACGAGGCTGTGTCGGCTGTTGTAAGAGCTATACGCCGCAAGCGTGCCGGTGTTACCTACCGTCATAATCCCGTGTCTATGATATTTGCGGGTCCTACGGGTGTCGGCAAAACCGAGCTTGTTAAGGTTCTTGCCGCTGATTTATTCAAGCAGCCCGAGTCGCTTATCAGACTTGATATGTCGGAATTCATGGAAAAGCATTCGGTATCGAGAATAGTAGGTGCCCCTCCAGGCTACGTCGGTTACGACGAGGCAGGGCAGCTTACCGAAAAAGTACGGAGAAGGCCTTATTCTGTGATTCTCTTTGACGAGATTGAAAAGGCCCATCCGGACGTGCTTAATATTTTGCTTCAGGTCCTCGACGACGGTAAAATTACCGACGCGCAGGGCAGAGAAGTGAACTTTGAGAATACCGTCATTATTATGACGACCAACGCAGGCAGCGAGACCTCGTCATCTATCTCGGGCTTCTCTGAGCATCGCGAGGAGCGTGCAAAGGAAAAGACTGAGCGCGCACTCTCGACATTCCTGCGCCCTGAGTTTATCAACCGTATTGACGAGATAATCACCTTCCGCCATCTTAACAAGGGCGACTTCAAGAGAATTGCAGATATTATGCTAAGCAAGCTTAAGGATCATCTTGCCGACAACGGAACGAAGCTATATTATGGTGATGACACGCTTTCTTTAATCGCCGACAAATCCTACTCGGAAAAATTCGGCGCGAGAAACATGCGGCGGTATATTGAGCGTCACGTCGAGGACAGGCTTGCCTCGCTCGTTATCGATAATGACGGCAAGCCTCTTGCAGGAATTTCGCTTAGCGCGAAGGATGGCGAAATTGCGGTCGATTCAATCTGATTTATCAAAAAAGGAGAAATAAATAATGGCAGAATGTACGCACGATTGCTCCACATGCTCGCAAAAGTGCTCTAAGGAATCACTTCTTGAGCCCTTGAACAGCGCTAGCAGCGTTAAAAGAGTAATCGGCATTGTAAGCGGTAAGGGCGGCGTTGGAAAGTCGCTTATCACGTCTATGCTTGCTGTAACTATGCAAAGACGGGGATATAAAACGGCGATACTCGATGCAGATATCACCGGCCCCTCGATACCCAAGGCGTTCGGACTTAAATCCGGCTCGGTTGAGGGGAGCGAGCTTGGAATGTTTCCTCCGAGAACCAAAACCGGAATTGAGGTTATGAGTGTCAACCTTCTTATGGACGAGGAAACAAAGCCCGTCGTTTGGCGCGGACCGGTCATTGCAGGTACTGTCAAGCAGTTTTGGTCGGACGTTGTTTGGGGCGACGTTGACTATATGTTCGTGGATATGCCCCCCGGCACTGGCGACGTTCCTCTCACCGTATTTCAGAGTCTTCCGCTTGACGGCATTGTTATCGTCACGAGCCCTCAGGAGCTTGTTTCCATGATAGTTGAGAAGGCTGTGAATATGGCGGCGCTTATGGACGTGAGAGTTCTTGGCCTTGTCGAGAATTACAGCTACATCGTTTGTCCCGACTGCGGTAAGGTTATAAGACCTTACGGTAACAGCCGCATAGATGAGCTGGCAAATTCCCATAGCACCGAGGTGCTCGCACAGCTTCCGATAGACCCCGAGCTCGCATCGCTTTGCGACAAAGGTGTCATCGAGCTCTTCGAGGGCGATTATCTCGAGAGAGCTGCCGATATCATCGAAAGAGCACTTAAATAATTAAGTTTTTCAAAGGTCTGCGAGACGCGCAGACCTTTTTTTCGTAAATTTATCAGAGGTACATTTTGTGACAATATATTCGTTTTTACTGTGATAGAATAAAGGCAATTAACATATCAGGGTGACGTGTCTTGAAAACATTTTATATAGACGTCTATTTTCTAATAAACTTCACCGTTGACGTGCTCGCATTTTATTTTGCTGCATTTTTCGGAAAGGTGCCCACAACGTCTTTACGGTTGTGTGTGGCAGCCGCCCTTGCCGGGGCGGTGGCAACCGCCGGAGTTTTTTTGCCGGATATTCCGGCAGTAAAGCTTCTTTTTTTCAGCGTTTCGTTTGCGATTGTAGGTGCAATTGCAACGAAAAAGGTTTCACTGAAGAGGAAAATAAAATTTCTGCTTGCTTTTCTTATGTTTTCTGCACTTGTAGGGGCGGGAGCATATTTTCTTTTCGGAGTTTTCGAGGGGCTGCTTTCGGATTCGCTTGCCGAGGTGGGGGAGAGCACCGTAAACAGAAAGCTTCTTGTTTTTTCCATAATAATACTTTTGTCAATAGGAGTATTCAAAATGTTCGTTTCCGTATTTTCCTCAAACCAAACCGAGCGCCACGTAGAGGTGGAAATAATATTTTTGGGTAAGAGCATAACGCTCGAGGCGTTTGTGGATAGCGGTAATCTTGCAATAGACCCTATGGATATGCGACCAATACTTATTCTGAAGGAAAAATCCGCTCGCGATATATTTTCAAGGGAAATAATAGAGCTATCCGATCCCGATGCCCTGTCGCGGAACGTGCGAAAGCGCATAAGATTGATTCCCGTGTCCCGCGGTGGAGAAACGCACGTTCTGACGGGTGTAAGAGTCGATTCGGTTTACGTCGGTCACGACAGAAAAGATGAGGTAAGCGTTACTGTAGCAATAGATAAGGAGGGAGGTGACTTTGGCGGCTATTATGCTCTTATGCCTGCCGCCGCGATAGGTGATGCTGTTAGATAAACTTAAAAAAATATTACGCGATATTCGTATTGGAATTTCAAAGCGTCTTTTTCCAAACAGAATCTATTATATTAACGGTAGCGAAACGTTGCCGCCACCGCTGTCTCCCGAGGTAGAGGAGGAGATGATAAGAAACATCGATAGACCGTATGCTAAGGATATGCTGATAGAGCACAACCTGCGACTCGTCGCCTACATAGCGAAGCGATTTGAAAACACGGGGGCGGGTATTGAAGAGTTGATTTCGATAGGAACGGTAGGGCTTATGAAGGCGGTATCCACATTTAACGCCGACAAAAACATCAAGCTTGCCACCTACGCCTCGCGGTGTATAGAGAATGAAATTCTTATGTTTATACGTAAAAGCGCATCGCAAAAGCGCGAGATTTCAATAGACGAGCCTCTGAGCGTTGACTGGGATGGAAACGAGCTTCTTCTCTCGGATATTCTCGGCAGTGACTCGGACGTTGTATCTCGAGAGATGGAGGAGGACGAGGAGAGACGTATTTTGCGCGAGGCTGTTGCAAATCTGTCGGCGCGTGAGCGGGTAATAGTCGAGATGAGATACGGTCTGAAGACCGGTACCGAGCTTACTCAAAAGGAGGTTGCGGACGCTCTTGGGATATCACAAAGCTACATCTCCCGTCTCGAAAAGAAAATTATGATACATTTGCGTAAAAAAATTGAAGAAAAGATATAATTTTTTCAAAAAGCTATTGCAAATTGTAAAAATATGTGTTATAATGAACTGCAATAAAATTGATTAAACGTTAAGAGGTGTTAAAATGAAGGCTGGAATACATCCCGAATACAAGGAAGCTACCATCAAGTGTGCATGCGGCGCTACCGTCAAGACTCACTCCGTCAAGGGCGATATGTCGGTTGAAATTTGCTCCAAGTGCCATCCTTTCTATACAGGTAAGCAGAAATTCGTAGATGCAGGCGGACGTCTTGATAAATTCAAGAAGCGTCTTGCAATGGTTAACAACAAGTAATCATTGTTTTATAAAAGAGCGTTGGATAGTCCGTATCCCTCGCTCTTTTATTTCATTTTTTAGGAGATGATTATGTCCGATAGCGAAATAATAAAAAGCGAGGCGATACTCGTTGGTATGGCAGAGCGCGGTATGGATTTACCCGAGTGTGAGCGCAGCCTTGACGAGCTCGCGCGGCTGCTCGATACGGCGGGCGGATACGTTCACTCGCGCGTAATTCAAATTAAGGATAGCTTTGACCCACGCACCTGTATCGGCAGCGGTAAGGTTCGCGAGATTGCCGATATTTGTCGGGGTGGCGAGGTGTCGTTGGTTATTTTTGACTTCGAACTGACACCTGTGCAAATCAGAAATCTTGAGGGCGATATCGGCGGTGAGGTCAGAGTGATTGACCGAAGTATGTTAATCCTTGATATATTTGCGCTTCACGCTACAAGCGGTGAGGGAAAATTACAGGTCGAGCTGGCACAGCTAAAGTATTCTGCCCCGAGGCTCATGGGGCGCGGTAAGGAGCTTTCGCGTCTTGGCGGCGGTATTGGTACACGCGGTCCCGGCGAATCAAAGCTTGAGAGCGACAGGCGTCATTTGAAGGAAAAGGTTTTTGCACTTGAAAAAAGGCTTGCCGAGATGGAGCATAACCGCGCGGTAATGCGTGCGCAAAGGGATAGAAGCGGTCTTGTTAAGATTGCGCTCGTGGGCTACACAAATGCAGGAAAATCCACGCTCCTCAACGCTCTCACGGGCGCTGACGTTCTTTCCGAGGACAAGCTTTTTGCAACTCTTGACCCTACGACGCGAAAGCTGCTCTTGCCATCCGGAGAGACTGTGCTGCTTACTGATACCGTCGGATTTATAAGAAAGCTGCCGCACCACCTTGTAAAGGCGTTTAAGTCCACGCTTGACGAGGTTTCATACGCAGATGTTCTTCTCATCGCGTCCGATGTTACCGACCCCGAGGCTCCCGAGCATATCGAGGTCACGCACTCGGTTATAGAGGAGCTTGGCGCCTCTGACAAGCCGGTTATATACGTTTATAATAAGTGCGACCTTGCTGAGAATTCACAGCTTCCGCGCGAGGACGGTTGTACCGCCTTGGTTTCCGGTGTGAGCGGCTTCGGTATTTCACGGCTACTTTCTGTCATTGAAGACACGATAAGTAAATTTAAGCGCAGATACAGCCTGCTCGTTCCTTATAGCGACCAGGCGGCAGTAAGTGCTATATTTAATTCATATACCGTTATCGACTCGGAGTACAGGGATGAGGGCGTAAGCCTCAGTGCCGTGCTTGATGAGCGCGGCAGGGGGCTGTACGGCAAATATATAGTTAAATAGGAGGCAAACGTGGAGGCATATACGACGATTAAGCAATATGCGAGCTTTGAATACGAGGACAGAAAATCCGTCTTTATCGGCGAGGCACTTCCCGTATCGAATGAGGCTGATGCGCTTGCGTTCATTGAGAGTGCAAGACGTCGGTATCCTGACGCGCGCCATCACGTTTACGCCTACGTCTTGCGTGAAAACTCAATAATGAGATTTTCCGACGACAGAGAGCCGCAGGGAACCGCAGGAATGCCCGTGCTCGATGCAATACGCAAAAGCGGCTGCACCGATACGGCAATCGTTGTAACCAGATATTTCGGCGGCACGCTCCTTGGCACGGGCGGTCTTGTCCGTGCATATACTTCGGCCGCAATCGGCGCAATTTCGGCTGCCGAAATCGTCAGATACGATATTTATGCGAAAATCAAGCTGACATGTAGCTACTCCGATTACCAAAGGCTATCACCGATTTTATACGAGTTCGGTTTCAGGACAGACGATACGGTTTACGCAGAGGGGGTTGAAATCTTCGGCAGTCTTCTCAAAAGCTCGTATGACCCCTTGTGCGGTAAAATTACCGAGATAACCTCGGGTAGGACAAAAATTATTTTCTTAGAGGAAAAATTTGACTTTTGAATTTTCGAAAACAAAAAGTGTTTTTATAAATTACTCCGTATATTATTGTTGAATTGATGGGAGGTGGTCCTTTGATTAGCAAGGAAGCTATAGAGCAGGTTCTTATGCGCAACGATATCGAGTCGCTCATAGGCAGCTACATTTCCTTAAAGCGTGCTGGCTCAAATCTCAAGGGGCTGTGTCCCTTCCACAGTGAAAAAACTCCGTCGTTTACGGTTTATCCCGCAGATA
The DNA here is from genome assembly GCA_045657165.1 of Eubacteriales bacterium. GTDB lineage: Bacteria > Bacillota > Clostridia > Oscillospirales > CAG-272 > UBA1740. The sequence goes on along the minus strand of JAZOSP010000071.1, from coordinate 51,893 downwards.
ACAGCTTTTATTGCTTCGGCTGCGGTGTTGGAGGAGACGCAATTACCTTTATCCGTAAGCGTGAGAATCTCGATTATCCCGATGCGGTTGAATTTCTTGCCAACAGGGCGGGTATAACCGTCGTACGCGATGAGCGCGGTGATAAATACGCACCGGCACCAAAGTTCGACAAGGCGAAAATGCTCGCTATGAACGTCGATGCAGCCAAATATTTTCATAAGAGGCTTTTTGACGATACTCCGGAGGCAAAGGCTGCGCTCGACTATTTTGTCAATAAGCGAGGGCTATCACTTGCGACGATAAAGCATTTCGGGCTCGGATTTGCACCGAATAGCTTTGACGTGTTCTCAAAATATATGCTCGCGCACGGATATACCTATGACGAGCTTGTAGCGGGCTTCCTGTGCGGCAAGAGCGAGAGCGGCAGGTATTACGATGCTTTCAGAAATCGCGTGATGTTTCCGATAATCGACGTCTCGGGTAATGTAATTGCTTTTGGTGGTAGAGTAATGGACGACTCTAAGCCTAAGTATAAAAATTCGTCGGATACTCCCGTATTCAAAAAATCAAGAAATCTTTTCGCTTTGAATTTTGCGAGGCTCTCCTGTGCTGAAACCATGATACTTTGCGAAGGATATATGGACGTTATTGCCATGCATGCCGCCGGATTCACAAATGCCGTTGCAACACTCGGCACGGCAATAACCTCGGAGCAGGCGAGGATGATGAGCAGATATACTAAGAACGTCGTTATCTCCTACGACGCGGATGAGGCAGGACAGAAGGCGGCGACGCGTGCGATTAAGATGCTTACAGATGTCGGACTTAACGTGACGATACTCAAGGTTCCGGGAGCAAAGGATCCCGACGAGTACATAAAAACTCACGGTAAGGACAAGTTTGCCGCACTCCTTGCCAATACTAAAACCAAGTTTGATTATAACTTTGAGAACATACTTTCAAAGTATGATATAAATTTGCCGCAGGACAAAATAAGGGCTTTAAAAGAAACCGAAAAATTAATATCAGAGACTTATTCCTCGGCAGAAAGAGATATTTATATCAGAATCGTAGCTGAAAAATTTGACATCGACCAGCGCAGCATTAAGTCTGATGTAGAAAGGGCGATAGCGAAAAACGCAAGGGCTGAAAAAAAGGATGAATCACGGCGTATTCAGCAGGACGCTCTCGGATACTCCGACCGTGTTAACCCTGATTTTATAAAAGCGCCTGCCGTTGCAAAGAACGAGGAAAATCTTCTCGGGCTGCTTCTTCTTTTCCCGGAGCACAGAAAGCGCGTATTTTCTGACGCGCTTCTCTCGGAGGACGATTTTTTCACCGCGCTTAATAGGCGGATTTTTGCGTATTTATGCGATTCATACCGTAATTCTGACGACTCATTTGCAAATTTGAACGAGGTATTCAGCACCGATGAGGTCGGGAGGATTACCAAAATGAAGATAACCCGCATGCAGCTTACCGAAAACGGCACAGAGGTGCTTCTTGAAGCAATACGGCAGCTTAAATCCGCCGTTCGGAAAAGGCAAAACTCTTCCGGTGCCACGCTCGAGGGGCTTAATGCATTATTAGAAGCAAAGCGCGGAAAATAGTGAATCTGCGTGAAGTTGAAATTTCATCACAAAAACCAATACGCCGAAGGGCATGTACTCTGAAAGGAAGGTACGATGATGAGTAGAGAAAAAATTGACGTTAATGATATTATTGATTCCAAAAATGATGGAGGCATTGTCAGCTCTGACATTATGAAGGCTCTTGAGGATATTGAGTACGATATTTCTCAAAGCGAAATTGACGGTCGCAGCCCGGACGACCTCGAAAACGAGGAGCTGAGGGAGATAGAGGAAGATGCCAAGTCCTATGATACTGCTGAAAATATGGAGAAGCTCTTTACGCAAGAGGGACTTGCCATTGACGATCCCGTGCGAATGTATCTTAAAGAGATAGGAAAAATTCCACTTCTTTCTCCCGAGCGCGAAACATACCTTGCCGAGCAGATCACTATAGGCAACAAAGCGGCTAAGGATGAGCTTATTGAAGCGAATTTACGACTTGTTGTAAGTATTGCAAAGCGCCACGTAGGAAAGGGAATGTATTTCCTCGATCTTATCCAAGAGGGAAATCTAGGCCTAATCAAGGCTGTTGAAAAGTTTGATTACAGCAAAGGGTATAAGTTCTCGACTTACGCTACGTGGTGGATTCGTCAGGCTATAACCAGAGCCATCGCCGACCAGGCGAGAACCATACGCATTCCCGTGCATATGGTTGAAACCATTCACAAGGTGTCGAGAACCGCGCGCCAGCTTCTTCAGGAGTTTGGCCGAGAGCCTACCACTGAGGAAATTGCCGAATGTCTTGGTATGACTGCGGACAAGGTGCGTGAGATAATGAAAATTGCTCAGGATCCTGTTTCACTCGAAACCCCAATAGGAGAGGAGGAGGACAGCCACCTCGGTGATTTCGTTGAGGACAGCGATTCTCCGGCGCCTTATGACGGCGTTGCCAATTCGCTTCTTCGCGAGGAGATTTTTAAGGTGTTACATACCCTTACACCTCGCGAGGAGCAGATTGTGAAGCTCTATTTCGGACTTGAGGATGACAAGACGAGAACACTTGAGGAGGTCGGCGCGGAGTTCAAAATTACGCGTGAGCGTGTAAGGCAGATACTCGCGAAAGCCATCAGAAAGCTTCGTCACCCCTCGCGCTCTAAGACACTCAAGGACTATCTCTTCGATTAATCGTGGTCAAAACTCACAAAAAGCGCCGGCAACATTTGTTTATGTTGCACTATATGCGTGTGAATTCTTTAATTAATAAATTTTCTCTTGACTTTTCCCGCAGAATATAGTAAAATAACATAGTAAGAAAAATCCTTGGAGGCCCTCAAAATAATGAGAATTAAGAAAATCATATGTCTGGCTCTGTGCCTTGTTATGATGGGCTTTGCCCTCGTCAGCTGTGACGATCTCGAGATCGGTCACTATCTTCCCGGCTACGATTACGTCCCTCCGACACCCGATAAGGTTGAATATAACCTTTATATTATTGGGGAAGACGAAACTACGGAGAATGCTGAGATTACAGTAGAGAGCGCCATCAATCAGTACATAAACAGCAAGTACGACACCACACTCAATATATTCTACTGCGACGCTGCGACCTATGCGGAAACTGTTGCTGCCGCTACAGCTGATACAGCACAGAATAAGGCAGATATAGTCCTTATAAACAGTGCTTCTCTTATGCAGTCGCTCATGAGTGACGGAAAGCTTGTTGACGTGCTTCCGTACCTTACCGACTCGCAATATAAGGAAGACGGTTTCGGTACTCTTAACGTATCTATCGATGACGACCTGCTCGAGGCTGCAAAAGTAGATGTAAACGGTACTACCAAGCTCTTCTGTATTCCTAACAATCACGTTGTCGGTGAGTATGAGTACGTAGCTATCAATAAAGATATTGCACGCTTCTTCCATGTAAGCGACCAGCGCCTTGCTGCAGTTAAAACCGAGGCTGACGCTGATGAGCTTTGGGCAGAAATTGAACCTCTCGCAGCTTATTACACCAAAGAAACTCTGACTCAGGAAAAGCTCGTTAAAATCGTCAGCGGTGATTACGCGTATGGGCTTGAGCTTGTAGAGGACGGTTGGTTCTGTAACGTCGCTACGTATCCCACTGTAGACGACGATGAGGTATTCTCTTCGGCATTCGGTATCGTTGCAGGCGCAGAGAAGCCCGAGCGAGCTATGGAGATTATCTATGCCATCAATACCGATGTCAAGCTTCGTAACCTTCTCCAGTACGGTGAGGAGAACAAGAATTACACTATGGTAGACGGCTTGGTTGTTCCCGTAACGTCCGGTAACAACGTTTACAGAATGAATATTATTTACACGGGTGACGTGTTCAAGGCATATTATTGCGAGCTTTACGGCTGGAATGAGACAGCTGCTGAAAACGGCGTGCACCAGAACGACGATAGCGTTCTCCCGTAAGATTTGAACAAAGAAGCTTGGGTTGTCAAACGGCGGCGGCCCAAGCTTCTTTGTAAATTGTTATTTGGCATTTTTCAACTATATTTTTGCTTTTGCATTTATTTCTTGAGTAACATTGACCAAAAATGTAAAATAAGCGGCTATTTTCTTGACAAACGAGACATTATGTAGTAAAATATATTAGTATTAAAATGCTCACCGAGCTGTTATGAGGTAAAACTATGAAAAAGCAGAATGAAGAAATTACCATACATGGACTTGTAGATTTGTTTTTGCCTAAGCTGTGGATTGTGGCACTCGTTTCGGTTTTATTCGCAACGCTTATGGGCTGCTACTCCTTGTTTATAAAAAAAGATACGTACACGTCCTCCGTTGACGTTTACACCTACAAGGAAACTCCTCCGACCTCTACGACAACGTCTAACCTCAGCTACGCACAGTCAATGATAGGAACCTTCACAGAATATCTCAAGCTGGTTGATTTCCGCCAGCACGTCAGAGACAGGCTTGAGGGCTACGAGGATGTCACGATTGCCGATATCCAAAATATGGTTTCCATATCCCAAAAGGGTGACACTGAGTTCTTTGTTGTCTCGGTCGTATCTGAAGACCCGGATTTATCTGCCGCTGTTGCCAAGATAATTTGCAACGAGCTTCCCGGGAAAATTGCACAACTCCCCCAGTCTGCTCAGGTTCAATGCTTCGAGCCCAACGTATCCCAGCTTCCTGACGGAAAGGGCACCGTACGCAACGTTATTATCGGCTTTGCCATAGGCTTGGTTTTGTCCCTGCTTGCAATATTTGCTGTAGCACAGTTTGACATTGTTATCCGCTCCAAAAAGAAGCTTGAGGATAATTTTGACATCCCCGTCATTGGCGTTATTCCAAGAGTCGATGCCGCAAGCTCGGCATCCGGTAATTGAGTGCTCTCTAAGAAAGGAAAACTATAATGAAGACAGGATTTTTTAGAAACAGCGTCGTTCACGACAAAGACGTTAACGACAGTCTTCGCATTATAAACGAAAAATCTCCCTTTGCGGTGAAGGAAGCGTTTAAGGCCCTTTATACAAACGTTCTTTATCTCAATATTGAGGATAAGTGCAAAAAAATTGCGGTGACGAGCGCTGTCTCCGGCGAAGGAAAAACGTTCGTTTCCACAAACCTTGCAATCACGCTTGCGCAAAACGCTACCGAAAGCAGAGTGCTTCTCATAGATACCGATATGCGCCAGCCGAGAGTATCTAAGCTTCTTGAGCTTGACAGGAGCTCTCACGGACTCAGCGAGTACCTTGCGGGTATAGATGACGTTCCTAATTTTATTCACCTTGAAGACAAAAAACTCACAGTGTTAACTGCGGGAGCAAACAACGCAAATCCCACTAAGCTTATAGGCTCGAAGCGTATGGCTGACTTAATTGCTGCGTGCGAGAATGAGTTCGATTATGTAATAATAGATACTCCGCCCGTGAACATAGTCAGCGATGCAATTCTTCTTAACGAAAACATCAACGGTTATATTATTGCAACAAGAGCAGATTATTCCGATGTGAAAAGTGTATCTGAGGCAGTTGCCAGACTTAATCAGATCAACGCTGAGATATACGGTATAGTGCTTGCATCAGTAAACCTTAAGACGGGTGGATACGGTAAATATAGCGGAAAGTACAGCGCTTCAAAGTATGGCAACTATGCCGGCGATGCGGAGTAACCCGTTGTCTCTTATAGATTTTCACTCCCATATTCTCCCTGGTGCCGATCACGGCTCCGACTCGCTCACTACTTCGCTTTATCAGCTTGCGTTAGCGAGGGAGGCGAGCATCGACAGGGTTGTTGCAACTCCGCATTTTTATCCAGACCGTCATACCGTTGAGTATTTTCTTGCTAAGCGCACACGCGCTTATGAAACGCTGTCCCCACACCTTAATGGCGATTTGCCCGAAATTTCACTTGGCGCTGAGGTTCTCATTTGCCCCGGCATTGATCACATGGAGGGCATAGAGCAGCTTTATATTAGCGGAACCAACAGTATACTTATCGAGCTTCCTTTCTCTGATTTCGAGTCCTCGTATTGCGATGTTGCATATGCACTTGCAGCACGTGGTGCTAACGTTATCCTTGCTCACGCGGACAGATATCCTAAAGAAAATATCGAGCGCATGCTTGATGCGGGTGCTAAAATACAGCTTAACGCCGCCTCTCTTGCCGGAATGTTTAGAAAGAAGCATTTGTACACTTGGCTTGAGCGTGATGTAGTTGTTGCTCTCGGTAGCGATATTCACGGGCGCGATAACAAAGCGTATAAGAAATTTACGACCGCAACCGAGCGTATCGGCTCGTGTGCGGAGCGGATAATGCAGCATTCGATAGATATCTTGAATCTTAAAAGGTGCTAAAAAGACGAGCAACTCGGTTGCTCGTCTTTTTAGTTTTGTTGAAGCGGTTGAGCCGTATATTCTTCCTTATCTTACAAATACTAACACCGTAGACAATCTACAAAGAAAGGGAGAAATATAATGAAAGCAACAGGTATTGTACGTAGGATTGACGACCTTGGCAGAGTTGTGATACCTAAAGAAATAAGAAGAACTATGCGAATCAAAGAGGGCGACCCCTTAGAGATATATACCGATAGAGAAGGCGAGGTAATTTTCAAAAAATACTCGCCGATAGGTGAAATGCAAACCTTTGCCTCGGAATATGCAGACACGCTTCAAAAGACATCATCCTCGCCCATTTTCATATGCGACAGAGATGCAGTGATTGCTGTATCGGGTGCTTCGAAGCGTGATTATCTTGAAAGAAAAATTTCGCGAGGTCTCGAGGAAATCGTTGAGTCGCGCTCGTTATACGTGCGCGGTAACGGCAAGGAGCCCGTGGCTGTAATCAGTGACGGCGGCTCGCATTACGTTAACTGCGCTATGCCTATACTCAGTGAGGGCGATATAGTTGGTTGCGTTGTATCTGCATGGCAATACGACACCTCAACGAGCGGGAAAATTTCCGACGAAATCGAATCCAAGCTTGTTCAGACTGCGGGAATGTTTCTCGGGAAACAAATGGAAAGCTAAAATAGAAAAAGAGCCATTAGGCTCTTTTTCTATTTTTATGAGAATTTAACGTCGTCCGTGCGCGATGCTTTCAGGAAGCCGATGTAAGACGTACCGCGGTTAACGGTAAGAATCTCGCCGCTTTCGGTTTTGAATATCATATTACCGGATACGTCTGCGGACCATAATATTTTCATACAGGTGCCTCCTGTAACGTAGTATCCCTCGCCGCTGCCCGAAGTGTTCATAACAAGCTCGCTCGCATCCTTGCCCTCGTAGGTTATGGAATCGGCGAACAGGATAAACAGGTTTTCAAAGGCAACCTCCTTGTCGTTTAGAAGATCTTTTTTCTCAGCACCGCCCTTTGTGAGGGTGTAACTGTTTTCTGTCGAATTGTAATAGAACTCGGTGCTCGACCCCTCGGAGAAGGTAAGCGCGACCGAAATCGCGACAGTCTCGCCTTTCACTGGCGAATCCTCAATATCGACGAATTTATAGGGAAGTGCGGGCGATGAGAGCTGTACTGAGCTTATTCCGGAATTTGCAAGTCCTGCCGATATCAGATCACCGTTAGTGTAAACAAAATGCGTGTATTCCGTGTAGTGATATCCCGAGTTCTCAGACAGATTGAAGCTTGAGCCCGAAAGATCAAAGCTATCATACCTCACCGTGTCGTCGGAGCCTGTGGATACGAGAACCGAGCCAAAATATTTAGCGAGGTTTGATACGTATCCGCGGGTGGGAGCGAGTGAACCGATTTTTCCTAAGTTAGCTGTATCCTGCGATATTGAAAGAAGGCGCGTGGTTCCGTCTTCGATGGGAAATTCGATAGCTAAATCAGCACTCGATATTCCGTAAAGCGGAGCTAATGGGTTCATAACGAAAGCCAAAGGCTTTTTGATTGAGCTGTGCTCATTGGTCTCAAGACCTGTCAAGGGGTTGTAGAATTTGGGTTCGGGAGCAATCGGCTCCTCGGGTGTCTTGTCTGTGTCGTCACTGCCGTCTTTATTTTCATCGGTTTCGCCGTTAACGTTATCGGCTTCACCGCTATCCGGTTCGTTGTTGGTGTCTGATTGCCATCCGTTCGCCGCAAATCCGAATGCACATATAAGTGTAACGGCGACGAGAAAAAAAGCAATCAGCCTTGCGTAGCTGTTTGTTTTTGGCGTATTCATTTTTTACCTCCTTGCGTACGTACCGTACGCACGCTTATTGACTGATTAATATCAGCGCAGCCAAGCCTCGGCATACTCAAATGCCTCGGCGAGACCCTTTGTAATTTTTTGCTTAACGGGCTTCTTGGTTTCGCTTTCAAGAAGCTGAACCATAATGGTGTCAGGAACCTGTGCATCGCCCTTTGCACTTTTTTTGTCGGACATAATCATCATATAGACGTAAAACTCCTCTGACAAATCGCCGTAGAAGATATCATCGCCCTGACGAACGAGAGGTCTTCCTTTATACTCAAGGAACTCCTCGGTGCTTACGCCTTCTGCGTTTAACATACTGTTTTCTCCTTTCAAAATATTTGAAAATGACGGCTTGCTTGTCCATTTCGCTAATATCATACCAAATCTTTCCTCTGCTGTAAATAGCTTCGACAAAAAGAGATGGCGTTAATATTTCGCAGGTAACGCTATTTTTTTACATAAGGTGTAAAGGACAGCGCAAATGTGCCCGAATTCGGGGCGTCAAGCGACAAGCCGTAGACTGAATCCGCCTTGTTTGAAAGCTCCTTTTGTAAAATTACGTCATCTGACAGCTCGTTATAAGAGGAGGGCTTTGTTATGACGGGGAAGTCGCTCATTTTCTTGATTCTTTTCAGTAATAACCTGCCGATAGAGTCGAGTCCTAAAACCTGTGTATACGCCGGTGTGCGCCTTACATCGGAGGAGGTAACGCCGAAGAAGGAGTTCCACACGGCACGACGGATTCTTGCACTCGTGTACTTTTTCGTTTCGGTCATAGACGTCAAAGAGGAAATGCTTGTTGCCTGCGCACTTATCCTGCACAGGCGGTTATATAAACCACCCGCCGCGTCGTGTATATTGACACTTTCAGTGGGTGAGTTTAATCTGAAATGTGAAATAACTGCGTTATCGAGCCTTGACTCATCTGACGGCATTTTGCCGTCTTTTTGCGCGTCGAAAAAGGCGCGCGCCGCAGTATTCGGGATATAATTAAAGGCAGAATTGTCTCTGCCGTTAATCAGCTTTCTCAAAGAGCTTGCGCTTTGAAGCTCCGTTTCGTGGATTAGGGGGTCGTTATAGCCGGCGCCCGAGCGCTTTATCGTAATCGGGGTGATAAGAGAGCCTATGCGCAAAAGCGCCTTAATATATTCTAACGCGAGAATGTTGTTTGGCGAAAAGAGCGAGGACGGTGCCTTTTTTTCAAAGGTGACATTATACGTTGACTCGCAAAGCTGCGGATATCCAACGGCGGCATTTTCAGGTGAGGCTTCGCGCTCACAAAGCGCCGCAAGAAATTTTTCGGAAAGCATATTTTCTGCAATCTCGGAAAGAGTACCTATATCTCCATTCTCGCTGCCGAATACAAGGAAGTCGACAACACCTATAGAATTTGCGATATGGACGCCTGCTGCAGCAAAAAATTCGGCGCTCGACATGGAATAAGGGAAGGGAAGCTCGAGCACGAGATTAACTCCCGAATCAATAGCAGCGCGCGCTCTTACGGTTTTATCGGCTATCGCAAGCTCGCCTCGCTGCGTGAAATTGCCGCTCATTATCGCTATAACCGCAGTATCAGCACCGAGCTGCTCGCGAAGCTTATCTATCTGATATTTATGACCGTTATGAAAGGGATTGTATTCTGCGATAATTGCCGCTGTTTTCATTCGACCGACCCCTTTCCTACGGTTTTGAAATACATCTTCCAAAATTTTGATTAGGTGTTGATAAATTTTAGATTTTGGTGTATAATAGTTACGCTTAAAAAATATGAAACGGAGACTTATTATGAAGGTGCTTGTTGTAAACGCAGGCTCAAGCTCGCTCAAGTATCAGCTTTTTGATACCGACGGCGACACCGTGCTTGCAAAGGGAAACTGTGAGAGAATAGGAATAGACCACTCGCGTATTGTACATAAGAGGTGCGACGGTCGCGAATACGTGGAGGAGTGTCAGATACAAGACCATGCCGAAGCAACAAAGCTCGTGGTGCGCGTGCTGCTCGATTCTGACGTAGGTTCTCTTAAGTCTGTCGATGAAATAGAGGCTATCGGACACAGAGTCGTTCACGGTGGCCCTCACTTTACCGAATCGGTGCTTGCAACCGACGAGGTTATGGCTGTGCTCGAAAAATGCACCGCTTATGCGCCTCTGCATACCCCTGCACACATAATGGGAATAAAGGGCTGCACCGCGGCAATGCCCGGAGTGCCTCAGGTGCTTGTTTTCGATACCGCATTCCATCAGACGATGGAGCGCGAGGCTTATATGTACGGCGTATCCTACGATATGTACGAGGATTACGGTATCCGCCGCTACGGCGCGCACGGCACCTCTCACAGATACGTGTCGGGAGAGATGGTAAAGCTTATGGGCGGTGAGGCAAGCGGGACTAAAATCGTTACCTGCCACATCGGTAACGGCTCGTCTATTACCGCCGTAAAGGACGGCAGGTGCGTTGATACCTCGATGGGATTTACGCCTCTTGACGGCGTGATGATGGGCACAAGGTGCGGTGCTATCGATCCCGCAATCGTAACCTACATTATGGATAAAAGAGGGTATACTCCGAGCGAAATGGAGTCCTATATGAACAAGAAGTGCGGATTTGACGGCATAGGAGGCGTCGGCTCTGATTCTCGCGACGTTGAGCGCGCTATGCGCGAGGGCAACGAGAGAGCAAAGCTTGCGTTTGATATGCTTTGCTATCAAATCAAAAAGTATATAGGCTCTTATTCTGCCGCAATGGGCGGTCTCGATGCCATAGTATTCACCGCAGGTATAGGCGAGCACACGCCATACATTCGCGAAAACGCACTTTCCGGTCTTGAATACCTCGGGGTAAAGCTTGACAAGGAGAGAAACACCTTCGGACACTCGAGCACGCCCGTTAAACTGTCGAGTGACGACTCGTCGGTGCTCGTTTACATGATTCCGACGAACGAGGAGCTCGTCATTGCAAGAGATACCGAAAAAATCGTAAGAGAAGCTAAATAATTTTCACCAAAGAGTCGCGGCATACGTCGCGACTCTTATTTGTGTTATCTATATTATAATATCATAAAGTGCGCAATAAGTCAAGAAAAGAAGAAAATTTATCTTAACTTATCTTAACTTCCGAGTTTCGACGAAATATCCTCGTTGAGTGCTGCGAGCACCATATCGTTCTTTTCAAAATTCATAGCCTCAAAATAAATTTTTTCAAGCCGCGCATGTAGATCTGCCGCTATAGAAAACCACCTCTTCGCTTCCTCAAGTGAACGGTCATGAAGCTCTGAAAGCACTCTCGTGCGCTCGTAGCTCATTGAATTCGTCTTGATAAATTCGTCTGCGTCTATTTCCTTATCCGCCCCACCGCCGACTGAAAAAGAGAGGCGAGCGTCGCTATAATACAGCGCCTCGCAGCTTTTATCATCGAAGGGCGTAGGGAAGCGGATAACCCTTGCACTATCCTTGGTTTCTTCGAGCAAAAGCGATAGGAAAATCGAAGCTGCATGACCGTCTCCGGAGATGGTGTAGCTTGTGTCGGATATTTCGTTTATGGTGTCAAGACGAACTTTGCCGGACTTTCCGAATGCAGATATAAGGCGTGTTGTTACACTGCCAAAGTTCGACTTTTTGATGGATTCTGCCAAGGTTTTTGCCGTTTCTTTTGCACTTTTATAATCGAATCTACTGTTTTTGATTTTGTCTATCTCGCGTTTTGCTTGACCTGCTGAGGAAAGATACGTATACGCCGCTTTATACGCTTCACGCTTCTCTTGATTTAAGGCGAATATGTCCTCTCTTTTTGCCTCAAGCCAACGCGTGTCCCAGCTGCTACCGAGATTTATAATTTCATCGACAGCCCCGGGGTAAACAGTGTCCCTCTCGTGCGGTGCCGTTCCGTCAATTACTGCTATGCAAACGTTTCCATTTTGTAATATTACCCCGTCAAGTGAGTCCGGGTCGGATGAGCAGTATATTACCTCTGCATGATTGCATGACTCGCAAAAGCGTGAATACACACTCCTCATAAGTGAGCTTTTACCCGTGCCGGGCCCACCCTTCAGAACGTACAGGCGAGTGTAATTCTCGGGATTAAAAATCTCTCCGAAATAGCTTCTGAAGCCGTCGTAGCCGTTTGCGGCGGCGAAATAACCGATTTTTGCTCTTTTTTCCATATGACCCTCCATGTGTTTAGTGTTAATTATATTCATTTTTCCGAAATCTGCCAATATTAAACTTGACTTTTCACTTATATATATAGTATAATATATTTTATAAGGAGTAATACGTCTATGAAAATTCTGGGTCTGTGTGGCGGCAGCGGTAGCGGAAAGGGCTACGTCTCGAGGATTTTTGCCTCGTACGGAATCCCGTCTATTGACACCGACGAAATTTATCGTGAGCTGACCTCGCAGTGTAGTGACTGCTTGCTTGAGCTTTCGCGCGAGTTTGGAGAAAAAATAATTACAAAGGACGGCGCACTTGACAGAGCTGCCATGCGCGCGCTTGCCTTCTCGGGTGACAATTCCGAATACAATCGTAAAAGACTCAACGAGATTGCTCACAGACACGTGCTTGCCTCAGTAAGAGAGCGGCTTAACCTGTTCTCAAGCAAGGGTGTCGAAGCTGTGCTCGTTGACGCACCGCTACTTTTTGAGTCGGGGTTTGATAAGGAGTGCGATAAAATTATTTGTGTCAGCGCCCCCACGGAGCTTCGTGTTCGAAGAATAATGGAACGCGACGGTATCGCGCGCGAGGCGGCTCTCGCGAGAATATCCGCACAGCTCTCGGACAGCGACCTTGCCGCCCGTTCTGATTTTCTCATAAGAAACGACGGCGACTGTGACAGGCTTTACCGCGATATAGCGGAAATTCTTGCAGTCATTTCTGAAAAATAATTTTAAGGAGAATAAATATGTCTGAAAAAACCGTAGGTCAGGAAATGCTTGATGCGCTTTCCTACAAAAAGAAAAATATTTACGAGGAGGCGACTCCCGAGAAAATCAGTGCGATAATGGAGTATGCAAAGGGATATGCAAAATATCTCGACGAGGGAAAAACCGAAAGGGAAGCCGTCGGTGCGGCAATAGAGATTGCAAAGGCGGCGGGCTATACCGAATATAAGTTCGGAGATAGTATTTCGGTTGGTGATAAGAAATATCTGAATCAGCACGGCAAGAGCGTCATTCTTTTCCGTGTCGGCGAAAACGATATTGAAAAAGAGGGTATAAGAATCCTTGCGGCGCACGTCGATTCGCCAAGACTCGACTTAAAGCAGATTCCTATGTATGAGGACGCGGGAATGGCATTCCTCAAGACTCATTATTACGGCGGCGTCAAGAAATATCAGTGGACGGCAATTCCGCTTGCTCTTCACGGTGTTATGGTAAAGGCAGACGGCGAGACCGTAGATGTAAAAATAGGCGAGGATGACTCCGACCCCGTATTCTACATTAACGACCTGCTACCGCACCTCGGTCAGCGTCAGTCGGCAGAAACGCTTGGTAACGCGATAAGTGGCGAGACACTAAACATTTTAATCGGCGGTCTTCCTTACGATGATAAGGAGGTTGGTGAAAAAATCAAGCTTACAGCTCTTTCTTTGCTTCACGACAAGTACGGCGTTACCGAGGAGGACTTCCTCAGCGCCGAGCTTTCGCTCGTGCCTGCATTCAAGGCGCGCGATATTGGCTTTGACAGAGCGCTTATGGCAGCCTACGGACACGACGACAGGGTTTGCTCGTATCCTGCTGTCACAGCACTCGTTGACACTCCCGACTCAAAGCATACGGTTATGGTTGTTCTTGCCGACAAGGAGGAGATAGGCTCTGTTGGTATTACCGGCATGCAGTCCGATTTCCTTGTTGACTTAATTGACGAGATATCCTCGTCTCTCGGAAAGAACAGAATAGTTGTAAGAAGCAAGAGCAAATGCTTAAGCGCAGACGTTACTGCCTGCTACGACCCGAATTTTGCCGACGTTTACGAGAAGCGCAACAGCGCTATGATTTCCTGCGGTACTACTATGAGCAAGTACACGGGCTCTCGCGGCAAGTCCTCAACCAACGACGCCTCTGCCGAGTTTGTTGCATTCATAAGGCGTCTTTTCCGTGATAACGGTGTCGTCTGGCAGACGGCAGAGCTCGGCAAGGTTGATATGGGCGGCGGCGGAACCGTTGCTATGTATATTGCCAACCACAATATCGAGACGGTTGACCTCGGCGTTCCCGTGATTTCTATGCACGCGCCCTACGAGGTAGTTTCAAAGGCTGACGTTTATTCGACCTACGAGGCATTCGTTGCCTTTATCAAGTGATGATAAACGAAAAGCTTCTTCGCGCGGAGGACAGATTCAGGGAGCTTGAGCAATCGCTGACACTCCCTGAGGTCGTGTCAAATAATAAGCTCTATTCCTCGCTTATAAAGGAATATAAATCGCTTGAGCCCATAATAGAAAAGTTCAGAGAATTCAAGGCGGCAGAAAAAAACATGCGCGACTCTGACGAGATGATGCGTGATGGCAGCCTCGACTCCGAGCTGCGCGAGCTTGCCGAGTCAGAGTTCCGCGAGTATCGCTCGCTTTGTGAGAGCCTCACAGATGAGCTGCGAGTTCTTCTTATGCCAAAGGATCCAAACGATTCGAAAAACGTAGTGGTCGAAATCAGGCAGGGGGCAGGCGGCGAGGAGGCAGCACTTTTTGGAGCAGACCTATACCGTATGTACGTTATGTACGCGACCGCGCGCGGCTTTAGCGCTGTTCCCGTCAATAAGAACGAAACAGAACTCGGAGGCCTCAAGGAGGTTACCTTCACCGTCAGCGGTGAGGGGGCTTATTCGCGCTTCAAGTTCGAGAGCGGCGTTCACAGAGTACAAAGAATTCCCGTAACCGAATCAAACGGAAGAATACAAACATCTACCGTCACCGTGGCGGTGCTGCCCGAGGCGGAGGAAATCGAGGTAGAGGTTAACCCTGCCGATATCAAAATAGAATCCTGCAAATCAAGTGGTGCGGGCGGTCAGCATATTAACAAAACCGAGTCGGCAGTTCGTCTTACGCATAAGCCGAGCGGAATAGTTATAGAGTGCGACCAGGAGCGAAGCCAGCTTCAAAATAAGGAAAAGGCTATGCGTCTTCTTTATACGAAGCTATACGATATCAAGACTCGCGAGCAGAATGAGAAGATTGCCTCTACCAGAAAAAGCCAAGTCGGAAGCGGTGACAGGAGCG
This sequence comes from Eubacteriales bacterium, assembly GCA_045657165.1. Taxonomy (GTDB): domain Bacteria; phylum Bacillota; class Clostridia; order Oscillospirales; family CAG-272; genus UBA1740. Next base: position 36,430 of record JAZOSP010000071.1, on the reverse strand, counting down.
AAAAAATACGCACCTACAACTATCCGCAGTCCCGTGTGACCGACCATAGAATCAATAAAACCCTTTATTCTCTCGAATCCTTTCTTAACGGTAATATGGACGGAATAATCGACGACCTTATTGCGGCAGATACTGCAGAGCGCTTAAAGGGGCAGGAGTAATAAACAAAATCAGTTGGAGCGACATAATGAAAACCGAAATCGCAAGGATTGACGAGATGGAAATAAATACCGAGTCTTCGCGCTCGGCGATTTGTCGCGCCGCGAGGATAATAAAAAACGGTGGACTCGTCGTCTTTCCAACCGAGACGGTTTACGGCCTCGGCGCAGACGGAACGAATCCCGTTGCGGCTTCTAAAATTTATGCAGCGAAGGGAAGGCCCTCTGACAATCCTCTGATAATACACGTATCAGCTCCCGAAGAGGCTGACGCGTACGCTGCGACGGGTAAGCTGTATTATCGTCTCGCAGAAAAATTTATGCCGGGACCGCTTACGGTTGTTATGCGTGCTAAAGACAGCGTACCCAAGGCAACTCGCGGTGGGCTTGATACCGTAGCGGTCAGATGTCCCTCAAACCCGGTTGCAAGAGAGCTTATTAGGCTATCGGGCGTTCCTGTCGCAGCCCCCTCTGCGAACATATCCGGAACTCCGTCGCCTACGGTTGCATCGCACGTCATAGACGATATGATGGGGAGGGTCGATATGATAATAGACGGTGGTGAGTGCGACATAGGTCTCGAATCCACTATCGTAAAGATAGAGGACGATGAGTCGCTAACTCTTCTTCGCCCCGGTAAAATCACCCCCGATGAGCTATCGTCTATTGCGCCCTTGAAGATTGCGGCAGCAGTAACCCGTAGCCTCGATAAAGGCGAGGTGGCACTTTCGCCCGGTATGAAATACCGTCATTACGCGCCCGCCTCTCCGCTCGTCTTGCTTGACGGTGACACAAATCCTGCCATTGACTACATACTTTCAGAGGGTCACTCGCGTATTGGGGTGCTTTGCTATCTTGACGACAGGGAGGCTTTCGCTCTGAGTCTACCCCATGCTGACCTGTACGTTCTCGGCGAGCGCTCCGATGAGTCAGAGCAGGCACACCAGCTCTTTTATCTTCTTCGCGAGGCTGACAAGAGGGGATACGAAAAAATATATGCCCCATTGCCGAGTGACTCGGGAATAGGTCTTGCGCTTTATAACAGATTAATCCGTGCGGCTGCACACACAATAATAAATTTGAGACGGTGAGAATATGGCTAAAAAGAAAAAAGCAGTAGTAAATCCGATGGAAAACGAATCGGCGCCCACTTTACAGCCGATAACCGAAACTCTTGAGAAAAACTATATGCCTTACGCGATGAGCGTAATCGTTTCGCGCGCTATTCCGGAAATTGATGGCTTCAAGCCGTCGCACAGAAAGCTTCTTTACACTATGTACGACATGGGGCTTCTTACGAAGCCGCGCTCAAAGAGTGCTAATATCGTGGGCGCAACCATGCGCCTGCACCCGCACGGCGACGCGTCGATATATGAAACTATGGTACGACTCACGCGCGGTCACGAGGCGCTCCTTCACCCGTTCATAGACTCAAAGGGCTCGTTCGGCAAGCATTACTCACCCAAGGACATGCCGTATGCCGCCGCCAGATATACCGAGGCAAAGCTTGACGGTATCTGTCAGGAGCTATTTGCAGGCATAGATAAGGATGCGGTCGATTTTGTCCCGAACTACGACAATACGACGACCGAGCCGACCCTTTTGCCGACTACGTTCCCGAATATTCTCGTTTCACCCAACATGGGTATTGCCGTTGGTATGGCGTGCTCGATATGCTCGTTTAATCTCGGCGAGATTTGCGACGGTACTATCGCGCTTCTTAAGAACCCCAAAACCACGACCGACCGTCTTCTTGATATTATCAAGGCTCCCGATTTTTCGGGCGGCGCTGAAATAATTTACGACCGCGAGGTTATGCGTAAAATATACGAGACCGGCAGCGGCAGTGTAAAAATGCGTGCAAAATACGAATATAACAAAAAAGAAAACTGCATAGACATTCTTGAAATTCCTTATTCCTCGTCGATTGAGGCAATTATTAAAAAATCGACCGAAATGATTAAGGCAGGAAAGCTCCGTGAGGTTACCGACGTGCGTGACGCTATCGACCTTAACGGCTTCAAGCTCACCTACGACCTCAAAAAGGACTCAAATCCCGAGCTTGTAATGCAAAAGCTCTTCTCGGGTACTGAGCTTGAAAACAGCTTTGACTGCAACTTCAACATTCTCGTTGAGGGTACGCCCATGCAGCTCGGCGTTAAGGAAATACTCACCGAATGGATTAAGTTCCGAATTAAATGCGTGACTCGCGAGCTCACCTTTGAGCTTGGTAAGAAAGAGGACAAGCTTCATCTTTTACTCGGGCTTGCCGCCATTTTACTTGATATTGACAAGGCAATTAAGATTATACGCAACACCGAAAAGGAGGAGGACGTCGTTCCGAATCTTGCAGAGGGCTTTAACCTAACTAAAGTTCAGGCAGAATATATAGCCGAGATAAAGCTTAGAAACCTTAACCGACAGTACATAATCAACCGCGTTCAGGAAATCGAAAAGCTGCGTGAGGAGATTGCCGATATAAAGGAAACCCTCAAGGACGAGTTAAAGCTAAAGTCGCGCATTATTTCAACCCTCACCGAGGTTAAAAAGAAATATGCCAAGCCAAGGCGGACTGTTATAGTTGAGAAAGAGGTTATTGCAGAGCCCAAAAAGGATATTTTCTTTGAGAACTACAATTGCCGTCTCATTCTTACGCGAGGCGGGTATTTCAAAAAGCTCTCAATGCAGTCGGTGCGCGCCGCAGATGAGCAGAAGCTTAAAGAGGGGGACTACGTCATTTATCAAGAGGACACCGATAACCGCGGTGACATGCTTTTCTTCACCGATAAGGGGCAGATATACCGAGCAAGGGTTGATGACTTTGATTTGACAAAGCCCTCGCAGATGGGAGACTACGTGCCTATGAAGCTCTCGATGGAGGACGACGAGCACGTGGTTGCCTGTAAGATGATATACGAGCTCGTGCCCGAGCACCATATGGTCTACATCTTCGAAAACGGCAAAGGGCTACGTGTGTCGCTCGGTGCGTACGAGGCTAAATCGAGAAGACGCAAAATTTCGGGTGCGTACTCATCTGTCTCTCCGCTTGCGGGAGCTGTTTACGAGGGTGATAAGCCCGTGAATCTATTTATAAGAAGCGACGCAGGGCGAGGAATGTTAATTAAATCCAGTCTAATACCGGAGAAAACCACGAGAACTGCGGCGGGCGTTCAGATAATGAAGCTGCCGAAAAAGGGAGTAAAGATAGACCTTGTTACCGACCGTATAGATGAAGTAGGACAGGACGCGCTTAAATGCAAGAAGCTTGCCCTTCCGTCAACCGGCTCGCCGCTAAGTCAGCTTACCTTTAATTTCTAAAAGAAAACGAGCTCGGCTTTTGCCGAGCTCGAAAAAAGCTTATATAAGAGTTTCAAATTTGTATCCGACACCCCAGACGGTTTTGAGAAGCCACTTGTCAGACACACCCTCAAGCTTCTCACGAAGCCTCTTTACGTGTACGTCAACGGTTCTCGAGTCACCGAGGTAGTCAAAGCCCCACACCTTGTCAAGGAGCTGGTCGCGGGTAAAGACTCTGTTACAGTTTGACGCGAGGAAATAGAGCAGCTCAAGCTCCTTCGGGGGAATGTCGATAGCCTTTCCGGAAAGCTTTAGCTCGTATTTCTGAAGGCTGATTTCGATATTTTCGAACTTAACAACCTCGTCGTCGCTCGTCTTTGAGTGTGCGTTGTAGCGGCGCAGCACCGCCTTGATTCTTGCCGAAAGCTCCTTCATATCGAAGGGCTTTACGATGAAGTCGTCGGCACCGAGCTCAAGTCCCAGCACCTTGTCGAAGACCTCGCCCTTTGCGGTTATCATTATGACGGGCTTCGGAGAGATTTCACGAATTTCGCGGCACACTTGCCAGCCATCCTTTTTTGGCATCATTATGTCGAGAAGCACGAGGTCGGGCTCGTAGATTTTGAAGAAATTTACGCCGTCAACACCGTCGTTTGCGGTTTTTACCTTATAGCCCTCGTTTTCAAAGTAGAGCTTGAGCATATCGCATATATTAGGGTCGTCGTCAACTATCAGCAGCTTCGTGTCCATTTTAATCCTCCTTGATTTTGAACGAGTGAAATTGTTAACCTTGTTAAAAATATTAAAATCTTAACAATTATATTATATATGACACATTTTATGTTGTCAAGAACTTTTTATGAACATTCGATAAAATTTGGGAAAACAACCCATTAAATATTATTATTTCCAGAAGAGAACGGAGAAACCCATATGAAACTTGGTATCGTAGGTCTTCCCAACGTGGGAAAGAGCACACTTTTTAACGCACTGACAAACGCAGGCGCAGAATCGGCAAACTACCCCTTCTGCACGATTGACCCGAACGTCGGAGTCGTCGCGGTCCCTGATAAGCGCCTTGACAGACTTGCCGAGATGTATAACCCCGATAAATACACGCCCGCAATAATCGAATTCGTAGATATCGCGGGTCTTGTCAAGGGCGCGTCGCGCGGTGAGGGGCTTGGCAATAAGTTTCTTGCAAATATCCGAGAGGTTGACGCGATAGTACACGTTGTAAGATGCTTTGAGAGCAGTGACATTATTCACGTTGAGGGGACTGTTGACCCGATACGCGACGTTGAAACGATAAACCTCGAGCTCATACTCTCTGACCTTGAAATAGTCGAGCGCGCAATCGAGCGTACGACCAAGGCAGCTAAGAGTGACAAAAAGCTCCTCGAAAAGCTTGCCGTGCTCGAAAAGGTAAAGACAGCCCTCGAGGCGGGCAAGTGCGCCCGCACCGTCGAGCTTTCCGAGGAAGAGTGTGCCTTTATCGAGGAGTCGCGCCTTTTAACTCTCAAGCCGATAATTTATGTTGCAAATATATCTGAGTCCGAGGTTGGCGGCGATTATGAAAGTAATGAGGGGTATAACCGTCTTAAAGCGCACGCAGCGTCCGAGGGCAGTGAGATTATAGCTGTCAGCGCGCAGATTGAGGCTGAGCTTGCCGAGCTCGAGGGCGAGGAAAAGGAAAGCTTCCTTGGCGACCTCGGAATTGAGGAAAGCGGTCTCGATAAGCTAATTAAGTCCGGGTACTCGCTTCTCGGTCTTATCAGCTTCCTGACGGCAGGCCCCAAAGAGGTGCGCGCATGGACAATTAAAAAGGGCACGAAGGCGCCCGGCGCTGCCGGTAAAATTCACACCGACTTCGAGCGCGGATTCATTCGTGCCGAGGTTGTTGCTTTTGAGGATTTGTCACGCGAGGGCGACAGAGTAAAGGTCAAGGAAAAGGGGCTTTTACGTAGCGAGGGCAAGGAGTACGTTATGAAGGACGGCGACGTTGTAGAGTTCCTCTTTAACGTATAAGTTACCTTAAAATGCTCGTTTTGTTAGGCTTGTGATAAACCTCACCGCCGCTTAACTCGTAGTATTCAAGTGCCGATGGTGTGAGATATAGATCGTTACTGCCTAAAATTATCATCCAAGTTTTAGAAAAACGCTTATCAAAATATACCTGTTCTGAATATTTTTGTCCGTGGCTTCCAAAGATGATGGCATAGCTTGTCTCCATCTCTTCGGTAGCCGCGGATTTCGTTTTACCCTCGTACATTCCCGAGGAGAGATAGAGATGCTTTTTACCGTTTGCGAGTATTGAGAAGCCAACCCTTGACGTACCCTCGCCGTACGGTGTGGAATAAAATTCGCGGATTTCAAATCTGCCAACCTTCAGAGTATCACCGATTTCCGTCAGGGTAACAGTTGTGTTATGTTTGTCAGCTATATCACGAATGCTGACAAGTAGCTCTGCTTCGCCGTCATTTTGCGGCGCCGGGAGACAAATTTCATTTACGGGAACTTTTGAGAGAGTCAAATCGACAGCGGTCAGAAGCCTTCGGGAATAGTGCGTGAGTACGTATTTGTCGAGCGCTACTATGTTTCGGCTTGATAGCTCGTCAAGCCACTGGTAAGCGACCGACGTTTTGTAGCCCGAGGTGTCGATAAGACATATCTCGGAATTGGATTTAATAATGAAGGCGTCGGCGGAATCCTCGCGTATGTAAACTACGTCGTCATAGCTTTTGGCAATTGCCGTGAGCATTACCGAAGTGCCTATAACAAGCGTATAAAGCGCGAGAATTGTACATACCCACGCGCGCTTGCGTCTCAGCTTCAGAAATACAAACAGGATAAATACTGTCGTTAATATTCCTATGATTATTTTTACGGCAATAAAGTCGGTCGATGCGAGTGCGCCCGGAATATCTGCAATATAGCCGGCAAGTGCACACGTGCCCCGAGTCAGCGGCGTCAGCAGTAACCCGAAGGGGATTATATCGCCGAAAATGAGCATAAAAGAGCCGATATACATAATTATTTGTATCGGTACGGTGAAAATAAGCGTTGCAATCGGGCTTAGGGGCGAGAGCGAGCCGAAAAAGCTCGCGGTTATCGGCAGGGTAGCAGCGATTGCAAACACAGAGGCAATAATCGAGGAGAGCGAGAAGCGAAGAAGCCTTATTGCAGGATTCTTCGTTTTTCTTTTGGACGGCTTTAGCTCTGCGAACACTATAATACCGAGAGTAGCGATTGCCGAGAGCCACAGCGAGAGGTCATATATCGCATAGGGGGTAATGATAAGAATAACGGCTACCGAGCAAGCAAGAGAGGTGAGAGAGTCGTGGGCGCTTGAGAGTAAAAAGAGAAGCGAGGAGATAATCAGCATTATTCCAGCACGCATGATACTTGCAGAAAAGCCTGTTAGCGCCATATACGCAAGAGTGAAGCACATCGTTATAAGTACTCGGGGCTTTTTTCTTACACCAAGGCTTGAGAGTAGGAATCCGACGCCGGCGGTAAGCATAACGAGGTGCATACCGCTGAGCGCTAGTATGTGCGATATTCCTATCGTCTTAAAATCGAGATTTACCTTGCTATCGAGATAGGAGCGCTCACCAAGCAGTAGTGCAGCCGCAAAAGCGCCAGTATCGTAATCCGAGAGCATAGCGGCGCGCCGAAACAGCCATTCTCGCGCGGTCGCAAGGCGTGATTCTATAGGAATTTCCCCCTGCGAGCTCACGCGCAGCTCCTTTATCTCACTTACCCGTGCTGAAAAGCCTTGTGAGAAATAGTAGCTTTTGCTATCAGAGTTAAATTCCTCAAGCGCTGCGGTAAATGAGATAACACTGCCGACCGAAAGCTCCATCGTATCAGCCTTGTCGATTCTTGCGATGAGTCGGTAGTCGGCCGCTTCACCGTTAATAGTGTGGGTATGAAGCTCAAGCGTCGCACTGTAGTCGGTGTATTCTATATCGCCAACCACAGCTTCAATTTCGGCTTCGCCCGAAAATCTCTCAGCCGCACTAAAATACAGGTCGAAATAAATATGCGAGAAAAGCATGGCTAAAAGGAGTGCGGCGGATAAAAGCGAGACAACGGTTTTGTGCCTTCGTTCTCTGAGAAAAAGAAGACTGAAAAGACCGAGTGTTGCATAAGAAATTAAAAGGATATACCGTAGCAGTGTGTCGGAGAAAGAAAAAACGACAAAGCCACCTACCGCAATACAAAGTATTAAGGCAAGTGGTCTTTTGTCGAATAAATTCATATGTATTAGCTCTCTTGTTTCTTGTACTTATATTCGCTGCCCTTTGGAATTACAAAATTGAAGGCGTTTCTGACTACGGAGAAATCTATCGTCTTAGCGCCCTTTATTTCACCGTCAATACAAATCGGCACAGGTGCTTCAAATTCCATTTTGAAGTGTGGTACGCGTCTGTGTCTTATCACCTTCATAGCGCTCTTGTTTTCAAGATACGTTCCCGCCTTGTAAGAGCCAACGAGCTTAATAAACGTGAAGCGAGAGACCTTGTCTATCGCGCAAATATCGAGAAGTCCGTCATCAAGAAGTGCCTTGGGCGAGGCCATGAAGCCGCCACCGCAGAATTTGCCGTTGCCAATGGTGGTGAGCGTGAATTCCTTCTCAAGAACCTCGCCGTCATCAAAGATTAGCTTCATTCTCGTTCCGAATTTTCGGAAGAGAACGACGACGACACCGAATATATACGAGAGTCCGGGTGTCACGAGCTTGTACTTTTTAAGCTTTGCGGCTTCCTTCACAACCGAGCAGTCAAAGCCGATGTTTACCATATTCACACAGTAATAATCGTTGCACTTTATAAGGTCGAACGACATTGACTCTCCGTCGATTTGAGCCTCTATGTCAGAAAAAAGCTTAGTATTCGTGAAATTTCTCACAAAATCGTTGCCGGATCCGTATGGAATAACTCCAAACTCGACGTTCGGAGTAGAGGGAGCGCTGTTTACTATCTCGCTGATAGTTCCGTCGCCGCCCACACAGATAAAGCGCTGCAGCTCCTGCGATATGCGCACCATCGAGCGAACGTATTCGGTAGCATCTCCCGCACAGGTTGTGTAGTATATATGATAGCTGAGCTGCCTGCGAACACAGGTCTCCTTTATAGCTAACTCAAGCATATCTCTCTTTTTACAGTTGCCGGATTTCGGATTAAGTATGAAATGGTATATCATTATTGTAGCTTCCTCCGACGGTTCAAGGATTTACAGAACAAATTATATCAAAAAATGCTCTATTTGTCAAGTTTTATTGCCGATTTTGTAGCGCTTTGCAGAAAAAGCACTAAATCTCAGCCCCCTTTATGCTTCGGGTTAGGATTTGAGCGAATAAAATCATAGTAAGCCTTCGCCGCCTGCTCGGTCTTGTTTTTTCCAAATTCGTAGTAGTGTGTGCCAACAAGGTCGTTCGGTAAGTAATCCTGCGGTACGTAGTCGTTTTCGTAATCATGCGGATATAAATATCCTTCAAAATTCGGGCTTTGAAGATGCTTCGGTACACTGTTTCCAAGTCCCCTTGCAATATCCTCACACGCCGCATGATACGCCATATAAGCAGTGTTTGATTTTGGGGCGGTAGCAAGCGTTACAACAGCATTTGCAAGCGGAATTACAGCCTCCGGCAGACCTACTGCCTTGGCGCTCTCCGTTGCGGCGTAGGCTATTACAGATGCCATGGGATAGGCGCAGCCGATATCCTCGTTTGCTATTACGAGAATCCTGCGACACGCAGAGAGAAGGTCGCCTGAGGCAAGAATTTTTGCGAGATAGAAGATTGCCGCATCTGGGTCTGAGCCCCTGATTGATTTTTGAAGGCAGGATAAAAGGTCGTAATGAACGTCGCCGGCGCGGTCGTAATGACCGACAACTGACGGGATGAGCGATTTAACTGCCTCGTCGGTTATTTCCTTGCCTGATATGTAATATGCATTCTCGAGCACACCTATGCTCATTCTTACGTCGCCGCCGCAGGCGTAAGCAATACCCGTGAGAACCTCGTCGTCTGCATGCTTTTCGTCAGAGAAGTCACTGTTAAGAAGCGTAAGTGCGCGCTTGAGTGACGGCACGCACTCGGCAGGGGAAACCGATTTGAATTCAAAAACCGACGAGCGCGAGAGTAGGGCGTTGTAAACGCAGTAATAGGGGTTCTCCGTGGTTGATGCAATAAGAGTCAGTCTGCCGTTCTCCATAAATTCAAGAAGCGACTGTTGCTGTTTTTTGTTGAAGTACTGTATCTCGTCAAGATATAACAGCGTACCGTTCTCGGAGAACATATTATCGGTAGAGGATATTACCTCCTTGACGTCCGAGAGTGAAGCGGTGGTAGCGTTTAGCTTGTATAGCTGCATTCCCGAGGCGGTGGCAATAATATTTGCGACGGTGGTCTTGCCGGTACCGGGAGGACCGTAAAATATCATGTTCGGTATTCTGTTTTTTTCGGTAAGACGGCGCAGTATGCCGTTTTTGCCTACAAGATGTGTCTGTCCCGCAACCTCGTCAAAGGTAGTGGGGCGCATTCTGTCAGCTAATGGTTTTGCGTTCATATTATCTCCGTTCCGTCGTAATCCGACTCGTGAGTTTTAGGATATCAGCGAGGTGTTGATTCCGGTCATTCGCAGAAGCTCCTCGCGCAGTCCTTTATTCTCGTCAAGGCTGAGCGCAGGGTCGCGCGATACTATGTCTTTTGCTGCCGCAAATGCCGATTCAAATAGCGTAGCATCGTCGCAGATTGAAGCAAATTTGAACTCAAATCCACCACTCTGCCGTATATTATCGTTGGAATTTGCCGAAAAGAAATCTCCGGGACCTCTAAGTGCCAAATCCTTTTCTGCAATTTCATATCCGTCGTAGGTTGCACGCATTGCCTCGAGTCGTGCGACGGCACGCTCTGATGTGCTATCGGATACAAGCACGCAGTAGGACTTTCGCTTTCCGCGTCCAACGCGCCCGCGCAGCTGGTGGAGCTGCGACAGCCCGAAGCGCTCGGCATTTTCTACAATCATAAGCGAGGCGTTAGGTACGTTGACACCGACCTCGATTACAGTGGTTGAGACGAGCACGTTACACTCGCCGCAGATGAAGCGCGCCATAATCTCGTCTTTTTCAGATGAACGCATACGTCCGTGTAGCGTTTCAATTTTGAGTGTGGGGAGTGCAAGACGTAGCTCTTCGGTATATTCGAGTGCGTTTTTAAGGTTAAGTGAGCGTGTGTTGACAAGCGAGGCGAGTGAGTTTGGAACGACCGCTTCTGCGCCGTCCTCTCCCGGCTCTATTGAAGGGCATACGATATAGCACTGTCCACCGAGGGCTACTTGCTTTTTTATAAAGTCGTTGAGGCGTGCTCGGTAGCCTTCGTTGACCACGAAGGTGTCAACGCGCTCTCTGCCCTTTGGCATTTCTGTAATCCTCGATACGTCAAGGTCGCCGTACATAGCGAGGGCAAGAGTACGTGGAATTGGTGTTGCGCTCATAACGAGCATGTGCGCATTTTGCGATTTATCCTTAAGTCGTGCTCGCTCGCCGACTCCAAAGCGGTGCTGCTCGTCTGTTACGACAAGTCCGAGATTCTTGAAGCTGACCTTGTCCGAGATGAGTGCGTGAGTGCCGATAACCAAATCAACCTCGCCACTCTCGAGAAGCGACATTATTCGCTTCTTTTCCTTTTGAGTCGTCGCTCCTATAAGCAGCTCGGTGCGAATACCGAGCTCCGATAAAAGCCCCCTCATGTCCTGATAGTGCTGTCTTGCTAAAATCTCCGTAGGAACCATAAGTGCCGTCTGATATCCCGAGCGGGCGGCAATATAGATAGCTGCGGTAGCGCATACGGTTTTTCCCGAGCCTACGTCACCAACTATGATTCTGGTCATGGGAGATAGCCTTCCGTCCTTTGCAAGCACCGTGTCGCGGTAAATATCGTTAATGACACTCTTTTGCGAGCCCGTAAGCTCATACGGGAGCTTTTCAGTCAAGGGAGTGAGAGAGCAGGGGGAGAACGGAATACCGTCGAAAAGCCGTCTTCTCTCACGGGAAATAGAAATCCCGAGCGCAAAGGTGAGCATTTCATCAAATGCAAGGCGCGCAAGCGATTTTTTAAGAGCCTCGTCACTGTCGGGAAAATGAGCGTTCATAACAGCATAGGAAAGCGACGGCAGATTGTACTTTAGTCTTACGTCCTCGGGAAGCGGGTCGGTGAGGCTGGGTAAAACCGCCTCAATGGCTGCCCTCACAAGCTTCTCAATTTGTTTTGACGTGATACCGACTGTAAGATGATAAATAGGCACGTAATCGGGAAGCGGGATACCCTCAACGTACGCCTCGTATCTTGGATTCTGAAGCTGAAGCTTGTTTTTTGACAGCACAGGCTTGCCAAAGAAGCGGAAAACCGCTCCGACGTGAAAGACGTCTTTGATAAAAGGGCAGTTGAAAAATACAATCTCGGCTGAACCGGAATCGTCGAAGGCTCTGAATTTTGATATGGTAAGACCACGGCGTATGTTGCTGCTGTGTACCTCAGTGGCAACGGTCAGGAGAAATGAGCCGGGTATATCGGGCTCGAACCTTGATAGCTGTCTTACGTTTCCGCGGCACTCGTAAGCGCGGGGGAAAAAGTACACGAGGTCGTTTACCGTTTTGATGCCGAGGCGCTCAAGCTGTGATGCGCGCGCCTTGCCGACACCGGGTAGCATAAGCACCGGCGACTCGCGAGTAATATTGTCCATTCCGTTACCTCCTTTCACACAAAGGTAAAAGTATACAAGTATATTTTACTACATTTAGGGTGGCTTTGCAATATTTAGAACAAAATATTTTCAATAGTATATTTATTAATTTTCTTTGAAAAACATTTACAAACATATTTTTGTGTGATATAATAAAATGAAAAATTATTTTTTGGTGAAAATATGAAATTCGAATTCAGGAATATATCAAAAAAGAAAAATGCAATTTTGGTGGTGGCATTCCTCTCGCTTGCTGCCGGTGTCTTGGTCTCCTTTTTCGGCGAGCTCTTCATCGCGCCCGCAGCGGCTTTTCTTGCAGCACTCTTCTTGTTTGAAGCGGGGGATAAAAGAATCTTTTCCTTTGCAGTGCCCATTGCCACGGTCTTACTAAACATTTTTATTGGCGGCTTCTACTCGGTGCGCGGGATAGAGCCCTTGGTTATTGCATTGATAATATGCCTCATGTATACAAAGGGCAGGGCAAAAACCGAGTGTGTCGTTGCAGTCTGTGTGACGGTTGCCGTATTTATTCTCGCTTCGCTGTATTTTGACGTGGTCAATATTACGGGATCGTTTGATATAGGAACCGTCAAAGGATTTTACGTCGGTATCTATGAGGAATTAAAGGCCGGGTTCGTCGAGCAGATAACCGCAATTTCCGTAACAGTTGACGGCTCGGTGAATTCTGTTTTTACCGAAGAAGATGCGACAGTGCTTTTTGACAGCGTCGCAAAGCAGCTTATTTCAATGCTCATTATCATCTCGTTCATCATTACGGGCTTGACTATGAAAATTTTTACGGCTGCTATATATCGCGCAGAGAAGGAGCCTCACGTCGTGGTAGGCTGGCGCTTCTCTGTGACGAATATTTTTGCCTACTTCTACGGCGCACTCTTTTTCCTTAATATGTTCTTTGGGGTGGGAGTCGGCACGTTTGAGGTTATAATCGCTAATCTTTATAGCGTATTTATGATAGTCTTCGCGTATTTCGGATTTTGTGTGGCAAGGGATTTTATATCGCGTGGCAGAAGTCGCGGCTTTGCTACCGCAGTGCTGATCGTAGGTATTGTTCTTTTATCTTCGCTTGCGCTTCAGATTTTATCGGTGGTAGGACTTTTCTCTACAATAAATCAGAACAAGCTTAACAGTATAAACGGTGACAAATAATTAAGAAAGCGAGAGTTAACATAAATGAATAATTGGCAAAAGGACAAGCTGAATATACCATTCGCATCACGCGCCGAGCTTGTGCTGGCGATTGCTCTCGGCTGCCTTAACATTGCGCTTGTGGCACTTGTTTCATCGCTCCTTTCGCTCGATGCGGTTTTCGTGGCTATAGCAGTCACGGTTATTTACCTTGCGGAAATCGCTCTGATAGGCGCAAAGCGTACAGCCTCCACGGAGGCAGTGCCAAGCAAAAATATACACGAGCTTCTCCTTGAGGAGGGAAGCGTGGTGTTGAAAAATTCACTCTCGCCCACCATTGCCTTCGATTATTACGGCACGGTTCTTTGGTATAACGACGCTATGCGCTCGGTGCTCGGTGCTGAGGTGAATTTTGTGGGCGCGGACATTGGCGATATAATGGAGCTTGATCCATCGCATATATCGTGTGGGGAAACGATTAACCTAACGCTCTCGGGTAGACTTTACTCTCTTGAGGCATTTCGCGTTACCGAGGATAACGGCGGTCTTTATATTGCCATGCTTACCGACACCACGGAGCTTGCTGAGACCACTAAAAAATACGAGGACGAGCGCATAGCCGTGGCATATATCGCTATTGATAACGTCGAAGATGTGCTTCAATCCGTCCATGAGAAATTTGCCGATGCGGTATCGAGAATTGACGATAAGCTGAGGGCGTGGGCCGCCTCGGTTAACGGAATCATCAAATCCTACGAGAACGATAGATACATTTTGCTATTTGATTCTGCTCACCTCGATAAATGTATTGAGGACAGATTTGCAATACTTGACGAAATACGCGATACGAGAGTCGGCGACGGTATGTCAATAACCGTATCAATAGGTGTTTCGCGTATCAAGGGCACTCTTGCCGAGCGAGAGCTTGCTGCACGCGATGCCGTCGATATGGCTCTTCAGCGCGGCGGCGACCAAGTCGTCTATAAGTCGGAGGAGGAGACGGTCTATTACGGCGGCCGTACAAAAACAGTTTACAAGCGCTCTAACGTTCAGTCTCGTGCCTTTGCAAGCCAGCTTACGGCGCTTATGGCGCGTTCCGATAACGTTATAATTATGGGACATCGCTACGGCGACTTCGATTCCTTCGGTGCATCGGTGGGTGTTGCGCGGCTTGCAATGCTCTGCGGAGTGAAGGCTAACGTTGCAGTTGACCTGCGAGATAAAAACATCGCTCCGTGTATTGAAATGATGCAGGACACTGAGATCTACTCTCAGATGTTTATCGATAACGCCGAGGGGCTTGATCTTATCAGCCCGGACACGCTCGTTGTCCTTGTTGACCATAGCCTGCCCACCCGAGCACAGTTCTCGGACATAGCAACAAAATGTAGCTCTATAGCAGTCGTGGATCATCACAGGAAAAACGAAGCTCTGCCCGAATCCGTCAAGCTCTCGTATATCGACCCGTCGGCTTCTTCGGCTTGTGAGCTTGTTACCGAAATGCTTGAGTCCTCGGTAAGCTCGCAGTCGCTTATGAAAGAGGAGGCTGATCTTCTTCTTGCGGGCATTTTACTTGATACCAAGCAGTTTACGAGAAACACCGGAACGCGCACCTTTGGTGCAGCACAGTATCTTCGCAGTGCGGGGGCCAATCCCACCGACGTTTACAGTCTTTTCAAGACGACCCCCGAGGATTTGTCAAAGGAGGCGCGCTTCCATACTGCTATCACAATTTACAGGGAAAATATCGCAATTGCCTGCTGCGACGGCGAAACCGATGAATCATTCAGAGTCATTGCCTCTAAGGCAGCCGATAAAATGCTTACTCTGCGCGGTGTTGAGGCCGCATTTACAATGGTCAGAATCGGTGAGCAGATTCACATTTCGGGTCGCTCCTCGGGCAAAATCAACGTCCAGCTTATACTTGAAAAGCTCCATGGCGGCGGTCACTTTGACGTTGCGGGGGCACAGGTAAGGTCGGATTCGGTGCTTGGAGTGCTTGAGACTCTTAAAACAAGTATAGACGAATATTTAGAGGCTTAAAGGAGATAAAAATGAAAGTAATTTTACTATGTGACGTAAAGGGACAGGGAAAAAAGGATCAGATTGTCGAGGTTTCCGACGGTTACGCAAGAAACTTCCTTCTCCCGCAGAAGAAGGCTGTGCCCGCTGATGCTAAGGCTACGAGTGAGCTGAGAAGCAAGGAGGAGGCAAAGCAGTATAAAATAAACGAGGAGAAAAAGGCAGCAGAGGCTCTTGCCGCAAGAATCTCGGGTACTGAGGTCAGAATACAGATGGGGCACGGCCAGGACGGCAGGCTCTACGGTTCGGTAACCGCAAAGGATATTGCTGAGGCGCTCGGAAGGCAGCTTTCCATTGACGTTGATAAGCGAAAAATACAAATAAAGGAGACTATTAAGGCCTACGGCAGCTATTCTGTAGAGCTCAAGCTTCAGACCGACGTGGTAGCAAAATTCACTGTGTTGGTACATCAGTAAAACAACTCTTTACGAAAGGACAAAGCTATGGATTCAAGCAGCTTAATCAAACAGCTCCCGGTCTCCGTCGAGGCTGAGCAGGCGCTTCTTGGTTCAATAATAGTAAATCCCGAGTGCTTTGACAAAATAGGCGGAGTTATCTTCCGCGATGATTTTTACGTTGAGGAGCACAAGCATATATATTCTGCTCTTTTGAAAATGTATTCGGAGAGCAAGACCATCGACGTTGTCACACTTGTCAATACACTCGTCGAGCTTGGCGACAGAGATGAAGCGGGCGGAGTGCAGTATATAACCCTGCTTGCCGAGTCGGTGCCCGCTGCCGCAAACGTAAAGGATTATGCGAGAATAGTCAAGGATAAATCAACTCTGCGCCGCCTTATCGCGATTTGTGAGGAAATCAATAGCGAGGCATACGACGAGGCGTCGCCTGTCAGAACGATAATCGACAGTGCAGAGCGGAAGATATTTGATATATCTAACGATAGCGGAACAAAGGATTTGCGCCATATCAGTGATGTTTTGCAAAACGTCTATAAGGATATCGAGGTGCTATTCGATACAAAAGGCGCTGTTACCGGCTCAAAAACCGGATTTTCAGATCTTGACGATGTATTGATTCAGCTTGGAAAGGGCGACCTTGTTATCGTAGGCGCAAGACCCGGTATGGGCAAGACCTCCTTCGCCCTCAATATCGCCACAAACGTTGCTAAAAGCTCTAAAAAAGCAGTTGCTATTTTCTCTCTTGAGATGTCGTGCGAGCAGCTCGTAACAAGAATTCTGTCGAGCGAGGCGCTCGTTGATTCAAGAAAGCTTCGCACGGGCAATCTTGACACGGCCGATTGGGAAAACATTGCAGACGTTATCACCTCGCTCTCGGGGTGTGATATTTACATTGACGACACCTCGTCAATTACTACTGCCGAGATGCGCTCAAAGCTTCGCCGCATTCCGAATCTCGGACTCGTGGTCATTGACTATATCGGTCTTATGCAGACTATGTCGAGTTCGGATAACCGCGCACAGCAGGTGGGCGAGATTTCGCGTAACCTTAAGATGATGGCAAAGGATTTCGGTATTCCCATCGTTTGCTGTGCACAGCTGAACAGAGGTACCGAGTCAAGACCCGGTGCGGGTAAGCGACCGACTCTTGCGGATTTGCGTGACTCGGGCTCTATTGAACAGGATGCCGATATCGTTCTGTTCCTTTATCGCGACGAGTATTATAAGGATATTGCCGGAGCGCAGGACGAGAATTCCGAGGCCGCTATTGAGAGCGCGAATACTGCTGAGGTTATCGTAGCCAAGAATAGGCACGGCTCGGTTAAAAACGTAAAAATGGGCTGGATTGGTCAGTTCACCAAGTTCAGAAGTCTTGAAAACGCATACTCAAATGGTAACGGTTGATAAGCTGAAAGAGCTCTTTTTGAGCAAGACAGGGCAGGATATCTACGCTGCCGCAGTACGCGCCATAGCTGATAATTCAATGGAAGCGGCTATCAGCTCGGGCGTTCTCGTCGGCTTTTCCGGCGGACCCGATTCGATTATGCTTCTAGCGTTTTTACTCGAGTACAGACGAAGAACGGGAGATTTTTCTATAGCTGCAGTGCATGTCAATCACTCAATACGGGGCGACGAGGCAGACCGCGACGAGCTCTTCTCGCGCGAGCTATGCGGGACTCTCGGGGTTGAATTCATATCGCGCACCTACGATGTTCCGACACTTGCAATGAAACTAGGAAAAGGACTTGAGGAGACTGCTCGTGACGTGAGATATTCTTGCTTTAGAGATATAATATCGGGCAGAAACGATATATCGACTATTGCGGTTGCACATAATGCAACCGACAATCTCGAGACCGTCCTCTTCAATATAATGCGAGGTGCGGGCACGAGGGGTGCTGCGGGTATTGCGCCTGTGCGCGGTAATATTGTGCGCCCACTGATTTACGTTCCAAAGGCTGATATAATTTCCTCGCTTTGTGATTCCGACATAGCCTATGCTGTGGACAGCACGAATGATTCTCTTGAGTATTCGCGAAACAGGATAAGACATAACGTAATTCCCGAGCTTGCGCGTCTTACCTCGTCACCCGAGGATATGGCGGCGCGACTTTCCCGCAATTTAAGGCGCGACGACGATTATATTACTTCGGTCGCCAAGGCTTTTTTGCTGAAATATCCTGTTACGTCCGTTCCGAGAGAGGCGCTTGCTTTGCTTCACATTTCGGTATTCTCGCGTGTCTTGTCAGAGATGGCGTCAACCATTGGCGCTTCCGTCACCGAGGCGCACGTCGACAAGCTATATTCGCTCATTTTTTCTGAAAATTTCTCATACGATATTTGCGGTGGAAGATTTATATGCGAACTCGGTCTTTGTCGAGTGACAAGCAAGGATACACCTTGCTGCGAATATGAAATACCGGTCTCATACGGCGTGACTGAAATTCCGGAACGTGAGGCAACGCTTGTTTTGTCCGATGACTATACGAATATTTCTTATTCAAATGTTTACAATTTCTCAATACAAGCAAATCTTTCATCTGCTATAATTGATGGTGGATTGCTTTTGCGTCCCAAGAGAGACGGCGATACTCTCTTCTTTGGCGGTCATACGCGAAAGCTGAAGAAGCTCTTTAACGATTTTGGTATTCCGCCCTCGCTTCGCCATACGATTCCCGTTTTGTGCGATAGACGTGGCGTGCTTTGGGTTCCCGGAATAGGAGTAAGAGATGACGGCGTCAAATGTAGCGACGGCAAAAAAATAAATGCATATCTTTCGGTAGGGAAGACCGATGGTGATTTTTACTCACGTTTCCACATTCCCTCCGAGTTTGATAATAAAAAAGGCACAAAAAGAAAATAATAATCTACGGTTTTGAAAAGAAAGGTACGGAAGATACTTAATGAAGGCGAATTTCAAGAGTATTTTAATGCTCATTCTTATCGTTGGCGCTATAATCATTGCGGTTACGGCGTTTTCCGGTGGAAATGGCGATAATGACGAGTTCGTTCACAGCGAGCTTTTAGAGCTGTTCTATGAGGATCGTGTAGAGTCATACGTCGTCAACGAGAACGGAGTTATTACCGTTAAGGCCTTGAAGCCTCAGCGTGATGAAGACGGTAATATTATGCTTGACGAGAGTGGCAACATTCTCTACGAGCTAAAGGACGGAAATCGGGTCTATGAGACCTACACTTACCAGTTTAGCTATAATTTGCAGATTGAGGAAATCAACGAAATTGCAAGGCAAAAGCATGAGCAATACCGTTCAGACCCAACCTCTACCAATTTCAGAGAATATAACTATATTCCCGCTGCGGAAACTCCTTGGTACGTTCTGTATCTTCCTTATATTATCACTGGTGCGCTCATCGTCGGGCTTTGGATATTCCTTATGCGCCAGACGGGTGCTGCCGGTGGCAAAATGAATTCCTTCTCTAAATCCAAGGCGAAGGTGGCTACTAACGATAAGAACGCAGTCAAGTTCGCCGACGTTGCAGGTGCAGACGAGGAAAAGGCGGAGCTTGAGGAGGTAGTTGAGTTCCTAAAGGACCCCGAAAAATTCGTCAAGCTCGGTGCGAGAATTCCTCGCGGCGTGCTTTTAGTTGGCCCTCCCGGTACGGGTAAAACCCTTCTTGCAAAGGCGGTTGCCGGCGAGGCAGGTGTTCCGTTCTTCTCGATATCCGGCTCGGATTTCGTTGAAATGTACGTCGGTGTCGGCGCTTCGCGCGTGCGCGACCTCTTCGATAACGCAAGAAGAACTCCCGCAAGTATAATATTTATTGATGAGATTGACGCAGTCGGACGTCACAGAGGCGCAGGCCTCGGCGGCGGCCACGACGAGCGCGAGCAAACCTTAAACCAGCTCCTTGTCGAGATGGACGGCTTTGGTACGAACTCCGGTGTTATCGTTATGGCGGCTACAAACCGACCTGACATTCTCGACCCAGCGCTTCTTCGTCCAGGCAGATTTGACAGGCGTGTTACCGTCAACTATCCCGATATGAAGGGCAGGGAGGAAATTCTCAAGGTTCATTGCCGTAACAAGCCGCTTGAGGAAGCCGTTGACCTTAAAAAGATTGCTCAGACAACGATTGGCTTTACCGGCGCTGAGCTTGCCAACCTTATGAACGAGGCGGCTCTCAGGGCCGCGAAAAACAATAAGGCGCTTATCGGTATGGAAGACATCGAGGAGTCCTATATGAAACTTCTGCTCGGTCCGCAGAAAAAGAGCAAGGTCAGAACCGACTCCGACAACAAGCTTTGTGCTTATCACGAGGCAGGTCACGCAGTTGCCTCTTACTACTGCGAGCATACCGACCCAGTAAAGCATATTACAATAATCCCCGCAGGCTCGGCAGGCGGCGTAACTCTCAGTGTTCCTACTGAGGACAGAATGACAACGTCGAGAAATGAGATGATCGACCATATAATTTTAAGCCTTGGCGGCAGAGTGGCTGAGGAGATTATACTTGACGATATTTCCACAGGTGCGTCGAGCGATATTCAGAAGGCTACCTCTATAGCGCGAAAGATGGTTACAAGATACGGTATGAGCGATAAGCTCGGCACGGTTCTTTACGGCTCGGAGCACTCGTCAGACGAGGTATTCCTCGGTCGCGATTTCTCCTCCGGTAAGAACTATTCAGAAAAGACTGCAGCTGATATAGATGACGAAATCAGAGCGATTATTTCCCGCGCGTATGATAAGTGCAAGGCGCTTCTTACCGAGCACGTTGATAAGCTTCACTTTATAGCCGAGTTCCTTCTTAAGAACGAGTCTATGGACGAGGAGCAGTTCAGGGCTGCTATGGAGATGTCAAATCCCACGATAGAGTCTATCGAGGATATCGCCTTCCGCAAAAAGCAAAAGAGCGAAGAGGAAAACAAAACCGCTCACGCAAATAATGCAAAGGCAGAGGAGGAGGAAAGACTCCGCCGCGAGGAGCTCTCAAAGCGCATGGCAAACGGCGAGTCGCTCTCCGAGGACGTTCTCCGCGATATATTCACGAAGGATTACTCAAAGGATTCTGAAAACACCGAACCCGATAGCTCGGATGATAAGGACGGTGAGTAAAGTTAAATTCCCATGACGCATATGTCATGGGAATTTTTTAGCTATTGTCTGTTATTTTGTTCTCTTGGGATTATCGGTTTCTCCAAGTAGGTAATCAACGCTTGTGTCGTAAAATCTTGAAAGCTTAATTAAAATCGCAGTGGGAATATCATTTTCGCCCGTTTCGTATTTTGAATAACCTGTCTGTGACATTCCAAGCATTTTTGCAATTTCTGTTTGGTTTAGATCTCTGTCTTCGCGCAAATCCCGTATTCGTTTATACATATAAATCTCCTGTTTTTTTAACATCATTATAAATAATCTGTTTCAGGTTATTGACATTTAATCTGAAATAGGTTATAATGTATCGTGAACAGTGAAATTTGCATGCATTGCGAATTGTTAACTGTAATTATACTAATAAAATAAGGAGTTGAAAATGAAAAGCGCAAGGGTGTTTTTATTATTTATGATTACTGTATTTGTAATCTCGCTATCGGCTTGCCAGCCATCCGGACAAGGTCTTCCAAAGGATGGCAAGGATGGTAAATCTGCTTATGAGTTAGCGTTAGATAACGGGTTTCAAGGTAGTGTTGATGATTGGCTATTGTCACTTGTGGGCAAAAGCGGAAAGGATGGCTTTGACGGAATCGGTATCAAAGAAATAGGAGTGTTATCATCGAACGGTAACACTGATACTTATTCGATTGTTTTTACCGATAATAGTACGCAAACATTTGACATTGTAAATGGTATTGACGGACAAGATGGTGTTGGAATCACAAAAATAGAGAAAACGTCCTCAATTGGTCCGATTGATAATTACACCGTTACTTTTACAAATTTGAAAACTGAAACCTTCAGCGTAACCAATGGTATTGATGGTAAGGATGGCTTGGGTATAAAGAGCGTAGATAAAACGTCGAGTAAAGAAAACGTAGACACATATACGATTACGTTCAGCGACAACAGCACCACCACATTTGCAGTGACTAACGGCACGAATGGCTCAGACGGTAACGGAATCGAATATATTCAAAAAACATCCACGGATGAAAACATTGATACCTATACTGTAAGCTTTACCGATGGGACGAGCACTACCTTCAAAATCACAAACGGTTTTGACGGCGAAAAGGGCGATAAAGGAGATAAGGGAGATAAGGGTGAAAACGGCGCCTCTGCCTATGATATATATTGCTCTATTTATGGCTATGACGGAACTGTTCAGGAATGGATAACCGAATATGTAGGCGGTAACCTTTTGAAGCATACAGTAACCTTCGACTTAAATGGCGGTGCCGGGAGTGATGATTTCTCGAACTGTGTTATTGCAACACACAACAAAACCATCAACCTTTCAACCCCTTCTCGTGAGGGCTTCACCTTTATGGGGTGGTATACCGGAACGAGCGTAAACGATGGTAAATTTACTACCACAGATACTGTAACAGACGATATGAATCTCGTAGCAATATGGCAAATAAACAAACTTGAGGTTTCTTTCAAGGACTTCGAGGGAAACACAGTTGATACGCAGATAGTAGATTACGGCACAGCAGCTTCTGCGCCGACCCTTCCGTCCATTGTCGGTAATTATATATTTCATTCTTGGGACAAGGATTTTTCCGAGGTTACTGAGAACAGTGTTGTCACTGCTGTATATATACCAAATGTCTACAAAATAACTTATAATACAAATGAAGGTTCCGAAATATCAGAACAGACCGTTTACGTGAACTACCTTCCGACGCTTCCCCAAGCTCCTACCAAAACGGGCTATTATTTTACAGGTTGGTATTTAGACGAGAGTTACAGCATAAAATATGAATTTGATTATGCACTTAATGAGGATTCCACTCTTTACGCTGAGTTTTCCGAGTACATATCATTAGCAACTTATGAAGATTTGCTTTTGATATCATCGAAAAATAGTGCTAAATATTGCCTTGTTAATGACATAAACTGCAATGGTGAATCTCTTGTTCCTATTGATAATTTTTATGGTGTTATTGAAGGATATGGGCATAAGATTTATAATTTCGTACTGAACGATACAGAAAATAATACCGGGTTTGTTAGAACTAACTACGGAGACATGCGTAATATTGTGCTTGAGGATTTTAGCT
This sequence comes from Eubacteriales bacterium, assembly GCA_045657165.1. Lineage (GTDB taxonomy): Bacteria > Bacillota > Clostridia > Oscillospirales > CAG-272 > UBA1740. The sequence continues at coordinate 13,392 of JAZOSP010000071.1, read as the reverse complement.
TTCACCATAATGTGAGAAAATATATGAGCTCTAATACTACCTTGAATTCCGGTGTTATAGCTTCGGTAAATAACGGCACGATAGAAAACTGCGTTCTCAGAAATGCTACCGTAGCTTTTGATATATTCTTGGAATTCGGCGGTCAGAAAACCTTGTACGTAAACACTGGTGGGATTTGCGGAACTAATAATGGCACCGTGTCTAATTGCATAAACGAAGCAGAGCTCAGCTTTTCTATCTCAGGATACATAAATGTCGATTCCTGGGAGCATTCGAAGATGTACTCAAATTGCGGCGGTATAGCCGGATTAAATAAATCGGTTATAGAAAACTCAACCGTTAATACAGATGTTTCGGTTGTAACAGATGGAGATAGAAAAGGTGGAAGCTCCTCTATGGCCCTGTGGAATTACGTTGGTGGACTTATTGGCAAAAATGAACTCACCGTGAGTGGATGTAGGATGAACGGGAATATATCGAGCGCTAGGGAGAAGACCTATATGATTGATGATATATGTCTTTCAGCCTTGGTTGCTAATAACGCAGGTGTGGTTGAGAATTCTTATGCAAAGGGAAGCATCGAGGCATATGATTTTGCTACGTGTGTTGGCGGCGCAGTTTCTATTAATAACGGCACTGTTAAAACCTCTTATGCTGATGTTGATATTGTGTCTGAGGCTGCCGGTCTAACTGAATGTGGCGGTTTCGTTGCAAGCAATGCCGGCACAGTATACAAGTGCTTTTCGATGGGCAATATAAACGCCATGTCTTGCAAAAACTATGGCTATTTGATAGGTCATAGCACGGGAAGCGAAAGTAAATCTTATTATGCTGATATAGGGATTATAACTATCGCAGGAACTGCGACAATACCCACAAATCAGATAGGATTGGCAATAGCCCTCGACGAGCTTCTCACTGTTGAATTCTTAGTAAACACGCTTTTATGGAGCGAGGACGTGTGGGTGATTACCGATGGTGAAGCACCAGTGCTAAATAAACAGTATATCTAAATGAAAAAGGTCATCACGGTAAACACCGCGATGACCTTTTCTAAAATTATCAGATAGTATGAATTCCGTTTGCCGCATCTGCGTTTGCGTCAAGGTTATACTTTTGTTGCTTTCTCCAGTCGAAGAACTTGATTGCAACCTGCTCAAAGAGCGCGAGGGATAGGAGGTCCTCGTCCTGCTCCTGATAGGGTGCAACTCTCTGACGGAGCGCGTCAATCTCGGGAGCAATCTTGTCGGCGGGTCTGTAATCTATTACGTCGTCGTCGCCGATAATCTTTCTCTTGAATGAGTCGGTGATGGGGGCGGGGCACTTGCCGTACTCTCCTCTTACAAGGCCCTTAAATTCCTTGGTGACTCTCGAATATCTACCTTCGCTTGCAAAGAGAACGTTGTTAACCGCCTGCGTACCTACAATCTGCGAGGTAGGAGTAACGAGTGGCGGGAAGCCTGCGTCCTCTCTGACGTTAGCAACCTCCTCGAGCACCTCATCGAGCTTGTCGGACTTGCCGGCCATCTTAAGCTGCGAGATAAGGTTTGAGAGCATACCGCCGGGAACCTGATAGCGAAGCGCGTTTACGTCTACCTTGAGCACCTTGGGGTCGATAAGACCCGAGGTGAGGTAGTCCTCGCGGATCTTGTTAAAGTGCTTTGCAACCGTGTCGAGCTTTTCAAGCTCAAGCCCTGTATCATAGGGAGTGCCCTGAAGTGTTGCAACCATTGACTCGGTGGGAGCGTGAGAGGTACCCATAGCAAGAGGCGAAATAGCCGTATCAATGATGTCTACGCCTGCCTCAATAGCCTTGAGAAGGGTCATTGAGCCAAGACCTGCCGTATAGTGGCAGTGAAGATTAACGGGAATCGAAACCGTGTTCTTTATCGTTTTGACAAGCTGATATGCCTCGTAGGGCTTAAGAAGTCCCGACATATCCTTAATGCAGATAGAGTTCGCACCCATCTCCTCAAGCTGCCTTGCATACTGCGCAAAGCCCTCGTTGGTATGGAAGGGAGACGTGGTGTAGGAGATAGCTGCCTGAACGTGACCGCCCTCTCTGATAGTAGCCTTTATTGCGGTTTCAAGGTTTCTCGCGTCGTTGAGCGCGTCAAAGATACGAATAATATCGATACCGTTAGCGATAGATTTCTGTACGAAATACTCAACAACGTCGTCTGCGTAGTGACGGTAGCCGAGAATGTACTGACCGCGGAACAGCATTTGAAGCTTGGTGTTCTTGACGTGGTCCTTTATAGTACGGAGTCTTGCCCAAGGGTCCTCGTGAAGGAATCTGAGACAGGAGTCGAAGGTCGCGCCGCCCCACGCCTCAAGTGCGTAGTAGCCAACCTTATCCATATCGTCAAGAATCGGAATCATCTCTTCGGTTGTCATTCTCGTAGCCGCAAGTGACTGATGAGCGTCACGAAGGACGGTTTCTGTAATTAAAACTTTTGACATTTTTCTTTTCCTTTCTGTAAATTACATCGGAATTAACCGAAGAAGCTGAGGAATACGCCTGCGGCAACCGCAGAGCCGATAACACCGGCAACGTTCGGGCCCATGGCATGCATGAGAAGGAAGTTGGATGGGTCAGTACGACGTCCCTCGTCCTGCGCTACACGTGCTGCCATAGGAACGGCGGAAACACCGGCTGCACCGATAAGGGGATTGATTTTACCGCCCGTAAGCTTGCACATAATCTTGCCCGTAATAAGGCCGCCGCAGGTAGAAATAACAAACGCGCAAAGACCCAGAATTATGATAAAGATAGTTTCGGGCTTTAAGAAGTTCTCTGCATTTGCGGTAGCACCTACCGATACGCCGAGGAAGATGGTAACTATGTTGATAAGCTCGTTTTGCGCAGTCTTTGAGAGTCTGTCGGCAACGCCCGAAACATTAAAGAGGTTACCGAGCATAAGGAAGCCTACGAGAGGAGCTGCGTCGGGGATGATAAGACAAACGATAGCGGTTACTACGATAGGGAATACAACCTTTTCAACCTTTGATACAGGGCGAAGGTTGGTCATCTTGATTTCACGCTCGCGCTTCGTCGTCAGAAGACGCATAAACGGGGGCTGAATAATCGGAATAAGCGCCATATAGGAGTACGCCGCAATCGCGATAGCGCCGAGCAGCTGAGGAGCGAGCTCTTTTGTAACAAGTATTGCCGTCGGGCCGTCAGCACCGCCGATAATACCGATAGCGCCTGCCTCCATAGGCGTAAAGCCCATAAAGAGTGCAAAGAAGAAGGCGGCAAATACGCCGAGCTGCGCGCCTGCACCCATGAGAAGCGACTTAGGGTTAGCGATAAGAGGCGAGAAGTCGGTCATAGCTCCGACACCCAAGAAGATAAGCGAGGGATAAACTCCGAGCTTAACACCCAGATAAAGAATATCAATCAGACCACCGTGGTTGATTACCTCCTCTATGATTCTTGCCATAGGAACGTGTCCGTTAACGAGAAGGTGCGCGCCGTATTGCTCTATGTAATAGTCATCGAAGAAATATTCAAGATGAATGAGGTTTGCACCGGGCAGGTTGGCAAGCAGCATACCGAATGCAATTGGCATAAGTAAGAGCGGCTCAAATTTCTTGACGATTGCAAGATACATAAGTACACCTACAATCACATACATCGCAAGATATTTAAGGCTATCAACGTTGAAAGCTCCCTCACTCGTCACAAACAGCTGATATATACCGGTTGTTTTGAGAAAGTTGATAATAGCTTCAGACATTTTTTGTACCTGTTCTTTCCTATTATCAATTAAGAGTTGCGATAACGTCATTAGCGGCAACGGACGCGCCCTTCTGCACGTTGACAGAGGCAACGACGCCGTCGCAGGGCGCAGGAATATCGTTTTCCATCTTCATAGCCTCAAGAACGCAGATAACGTCGCCCTTCTTTACAGACTGACCGACGGAAACCTTGACGTCAAGAATAGTTCCGGGCATGGGAGCTGAAACCTTGCTTGCACCGGCAGTGGCGGGCGCTGCCGCAGCCTTGGGAGCAGCTGCAGGAGCCGCTGTGGGGGCGGGAGCCGAGGCGGGGGCAGTGAACACGGGTGCTTGTGCGGTTGCTGCACCGCCAACCTCTTCTACGACTACCTCGTAGGTAGTGCCGTTTACAGTGATGTTATATTTTTTCATTTTTTATTATTCCTTTCGCAATTCTTATTTTCTTTTGAAGGATACGACTCTGAATTTCATACCCGAGCTTTCCGATTCTGCCATAGCAATAGCGGCTGCAATAACAGCAACTATCTCACCCTCGGCTGACACGGCAGCAGGCGCCGCCGCGACCTTTACGGGCGCAGGCTCGATTTTTTGCTTAGAGGCGCGCTTTGTGGGAATGTCATGGAAGAAGAGCTTGAAGAGCATAAGACAAATCCAAAGAAGCACGAGTACTGCAAAGACAGTGCCTATTCCGATGAGCAGCATAGCACCACCGAAAAGAAGGGCATTGCCAAGCTGGGATATATCGAAATTAGAAAAGTCTACGATTTTTTGAGTGAAATCTTCAATACCGAACATACAAAATCCTCCTTACCGTCAAAGAGGGAGAACCTTGCGGGCACAAACCGAAGCAAGAGAGCCCTTTCCGGAGAGCATAAGAAGCGCAGAGCAGAGTCTTGCTCTTAACTCATTCGTAGAAATTATATCGTCAATCTCACCGCTTGCTGCTGCGTAGGCAGGCGAGGAAACGCCGGTCTTCCACTCGTTGATAAGTGCCTCGCGGGTCTTTTCCTCAGTGATATACTTGTCCCAAGCGAAAGCAACGCTGCTTTCAGCAGGAAGCGCGCCAATCTCGGAGTTGTCAAGTGCGTAAACAATATCCGCACCGAGCGATTTTGAACCAAGAAGCACGAATGCTGCGCCGATTGCGTGACCGAGAATTACGGTAACCTTGGGGCAATCAACAGAGGCGTACGCCATAGCAAGCCTCGCAAGCTCGGGGGCGAATACGTTCTCGTTTTCCTTGTCTATTGCAAGACCGTAGGAATCGACGAGTGTAACGATGGGAAGAGAGAAGCTTGCGCAGAAATTAACGAATCTCGCAATCTTTCTTGCGGCGGCAGCGGTGATTCTACCCTCGTCCTTGGCAAATGAGGTGGCGACGATACCGCACTTGACACCGCCGATAGTAGCAAATACCGTGCTTGTTGCGGGCGCAAGGTCGTGACCTAACTCGTAGAATACGCCGTTATCCGCGATAACGGATATCGCAGAGAGCGCGTCACCGGAGAAATCAAGATTGCCAAGAAGGCGGTTGAGATTGTCGGTGCATATATCGGAGGACTGAATGCCCACCGAAGCATTTGAGGGAAGATAGGAAACAAGGCTTCTGACGTAGCCTGCGCACTGCGCGGATTCGCCCGTGTATGAAACGACGGAGTCCTGTGCGCCCTCTCTACCCGTGAGAGCGGGGGAGGAAACGTAGAGCGTTGCGGTTTTATCCTTTACAACGACGTCAAACATTGAGGCAATCGCGGCAGACGTGCCTATGCATTTGCCGGAGACGAGTGCAATCTGGGGAATCTTACCCGAAGCGCGGGTTACGCACGACATAATTTTGCCGTATGCTGCAAGACCCGCAGTTCCCTCGAAGATGTCGGTGCCGTTAGAATTGAAAATACCGATTACGGGCGCTCCGTTATCAAGAGCAAGCTTGTAGATATCGGCGATTTTCTTTGCGTGGCGCTCATCTATTGCGCCGCCAAGTCTCGTTGCATCCTCGGCAAAGACGAACGTCAGCTTGCCGTCGATAGCACCGTAGCCTGTTATAACCCCCTCAAATTCATTTGTTCTCTCCGTTGCGATGAAGTCGGAGATAGCGCGCTTTGTAAAGGCAGCAGTTTCAACGAAGGTGTTTTCGTCAAAAAGCATGCGAAGCGTATCTCTTACCTCAGAGCCTTCGTCGGCGACGAGTGCGGCACGGAGCTCTGCTGCCGTGGGGAGCTGGCAGATTGTGGGCTTTGTGTATTTGTCCAAAACGAATTCCCGATTTGCAAAAAGCAAATCTCTCCTTCCATTAAATTAACGTTTTCGAGGCTAAAACAGGGCTTAATCTGAAAATCGCCCAATTTTCACCGAATATAATATACCACCAAATGCAACCGATGTCAATAGCATTTTTACTGTTTATTAGCTAATTAAGAAATATTTTAACGTGTAAGAAGCAAAAAGCTCGGATTTTCGTGCTAAACGAAAATCCGAGCAAAAATTAGCTCTTGAAGCCCTCAATCATTGATATGCGTTTTGAGGAGTAGCGATATGCACCCTCAAAGTCCATAAGCTGCTTATAGCAGGTCTCGAGGTCCGCGTAAACACCGAAAATTACGCAGGCGTTGTAATTTTTAGTCTTGCTATCTTCGATTTCACTTAGCAAGGCGATGGCAGCCTGATAATTCCGATCACGCATAAGTCGCTTTGCCTTAATGTGGCGAGCGAATACATCGGTTGTATACTTGTACTCGGTGTCACCCGAGATGTACTTGAATAACTCAATTTCAAAATCCCCCTCGAAGCTATTTTGAAACGCCGCCACGTCAAGCTCAAGCAGGGGAGCTTGTATGTTTGTTGCGAGTGCTATATAAAGCGGTAAGAGCTTTTTTATTCTTTCCGTATCGTATATGGAACGCTCCGAATGCTCCTTAGCTTTTTTTAGATATCTGCCTGCGCTGGCGAGAGAGCCGCGCAGAAGTGAGGCCTTTCCAAGCTCAAAATATGACGAGGCGAGCAAAAACTCGAGCTCGTCATCCGTATCCGAGAGCTTGTTTATATGCTCTATGCACGCGGCATAGTTTTTCGCCTTATACGCGCCCTTGATATACCGCATTTCCTCGCGCTTTGCGTAGAAGAAGAGATTATCGTCCTCGGAAAGGAGATATGATACGGGAATTTTCAGCCTTTCAGCGATGTATTTTATGCTTTCAAGCGACGGAGACGCCTTATTGCACTCGATAGCACTCAGCATATTGCGAGTAATTTTGCCTTTGCAAAGCTCGGCCTGCGTCATCTTTTTTTCGCGGCGAGCCTTTTTAATTTTTTCTCCAAGTGTCATAGCCACTCCTTATTTTGAAAATTTATCGCGGTCGGGCTTCGGTGCTCTGATGATAACGTCGGCAAGTGGATTGTTATCAACTGCTGCCTCGAGGTTTCTGTCTACGATATGGGTATATATTTGAGTCGTGTTTAGCTGCTCGTGACCGAGAATGTCTTTGAGCACACGAATATCAACCTTGCCGCTTTGATACATAAGAGTGGCTGCGGTATGGCGCAGCTTGTGAACCGATAGCCCCTTTGAGCCAAGACCTGCCATATCGAGATACTTGTATATAACCCACTGAACCGTTTTGTTTGAAATCCTTTGCTGGCGACGGCTCAGAAACAAGGCGTGCTCCGAGGTGGTTATGTATCGCGGGTCAAGTCTTACCCGAAGATATGAGGCGACGGCGTCGCGAGCGGCTCTGTTGAGATAAATAATGCGCTCCTTATTGCCCTTACCGCGCACCTTTACGGAGTTGAGCTCTGAATCAAAGCTTTCAATATTTAATCCGACAAGCTCGGATAAACGCATACCCGTGTTGAGAAAAAGCGCAATTATAGAATAATCCCTCTCTACCGTTTTTGAAAGGTTGTCAGCCCTTACGGCTTCAAGCAGGCGTACCGATTCCTCTACAGTCAAATATTTTGGGAGGGGCTTGCCCTTTTTGGGGGCATCAACGTTTGCCGTGGGGTCGTTTTCTATCAGGTGGCGCTTTGATGAGGCGTAACGGAAGAAGGATTTGAGTGCGCTAAGCTTTCTCATTCGCGTGGTGGGAGTGTTCTCGCGCTCAAAGCCCGCAAACATAAGAAAATCAATTATAATTTGCGGCGTGACCGCCTCCACGTCATTTACACCTATATTTTTTATGCTTATTTTCTCAAATTCTCGAAGATCAAGACTAATACCCGATGCCTTCATTATGGTGAAGCGGAAAAACGTGCGCAAATCAAGAAGATATTCGCATACGGTTTTTTCGCTGTTGCCCTTGATTGCCGCAAGGTACGATGCGTAGTCACGAAGCACGGTAGGGAAGCTTTTGAACTCCTCGCTCTTGAAGGTAAGAACCGACATTTATCCACTCCTTTGCAAAGCTTATAATTCTATTATACAAAATTATTTTAGATTTTAGTGGATAAACTGTAAACATTTTTCTAATCTACTTGTTTTTTTTCAACATTATGATAAAATATAGATATAAAAAATGGGGAAGCGCGGCTTTGCCTGACATAAAGGTTATTTATGAAATTTATAAAAGAAAATTCTTACGATATAGTTAAGCTTTTCATCAATCAAGTGGGTATTGCAATATTCTCTACGGTTCTTTACACTGCGGTTGGCGATATCAATGACGCAGCTCTTAAGACGGGAATAAGAATCGCCATCTCGGCGTTTGCGATGATTTTTTATTTCGCACTTCTCTACACTGTGTGCTGGGAATATGGCGCAAAGGATAAGATACGAATTGACGGCGGCAAGGCAACTCGCATGCCCTTCAAGGGCGGTGTGATGGGGCTTGTTGCTAATCTGCCTAACTTTTTGCTTACAGGCGTTGCTGTGCTTTGCCTTTTGATTTTTATTAACGGCGGCGGGGATGTATTTGGCTCTGTATTCTCGGTTCTTAATCTGATTTTCGGTCTTCTTGAGTCGATGTACACAGGACTTGCAACCGGCATTATCCCCGTTGATACTACGGCTGACCTTGCTATACAAAATATGGGCTTCCTTTACCGGACGGTTTTGTATATGGTGTTACCTATACTCTCTATTCTTGCATGTCAGCTTGGCTACACGCTCGGCGAAAAGGATATCCGCCTTCTTTCTCCAAAAAAGAACGGCAAAACAAAGTAATATATTAACGAAAGCCTCCATATAGTTAGATAGACTTATGGAGGTTTTTTTATGCGCTTTGTTGTTGTTGATTTGAAAAAAGGATATTTACGCCGCACCTTTTTCACAATTATACTTGCATTCGTGCTTCTCGTTGCAATTTCGGTTGGCGTTGTAACCAAAATATACAAAAAAGATCTGTTTATCGAGGCAAATACAGGTATTTCCGAGGAAAAAATCGTAATTATAGACGCAGGACACGGAGGCGAGGACTGCGGTGCTGTCGGTGTCAACGGTGCATATGAGAAGGATTTGAATCTCGCGGTAGCGCTCGAGGTTGGAAAATACCTCGAGGATGAGGGATATGTAGTTATCTACACACGTACCGACGACAGGCTTCTTTATGAGCCTGAGGAAAACATCAAAGGAATAAGGAAAATCTCAGACCTTAAGAACCGCTGTAAGATTGCAGCGCGTTATCCCACCTCGCTTTTCGTGAGCATACATATGAACTCGTTTGGAAGTGCCAAATATTCAGGCCTACAGGTTTATTATTCCGAAAACAATGCCGAGAGCGCTGCTATTGCAGGAAAGGTTCAAAATAAGGTAAGAGATAGCCTTCAGAGCTCGAACAACCGTACCACCAAGGCGGGAAAAGATATATACGTGCTTGAGCACGTTAACAACCCCGCGATACTTATTGAATGCGGATTCCTCACAAATCCCGAGGAGTGTGCAAAACTTTCGGAAAAAGAATACCAAAAATCGTTGAGTTTTGCAATAGTTTGTGGTATTATAGAATATAAGGAAGCAAACGACTAACTTATCTGAAAGGTAGACGTAAAAATGAAAGGACCTAAAATCATCTACGTGTGCCGCGAGTGCGGAGCTACAAGCCCGAAGTGGCTTGGCAGATGTCCAGAGTGCGAGTCATGGAACACGATGGATGAGGAGCAAATTGTGGAAAAACCTCAAAATAAGAATATAAGTTCGGGCAGAATATCGGTTAGTGCGAACAAGGCAGAGAAATTTTCGGAGCTTGAGCTGCCGAGCTATATGCGCACCCGTACCGGTATGGGAGAGCTTGACCGCGTGCTTGGCGGTGGGCTTGTAGATAGCTCTGTGGTTCTTTTGTCCGGTGAGCCGGGAATAGGGAAATCAACGCTCCTTTTGCAGATATGCTCCGAGCTTTCAAAGAGTCGCAAGGTTCTCTACGTTTCGGGCGAGGAATCAAAGGGTCAGCTTAAACTCCGTGCCGAAAGACTCGGAATCACGGGCGACTCAATTTATCTTTTAACAGAAACCGACACCGACGCAGTTCTTGACGAATGCGAGCGACTGAAGCCCGACGTTATAATTATTGACTCGGTACAAACGCTTTCGTCTATGCGCTTTTCATCTGCTCCGGGAAGTATTACCCAGGTGCGCGAGGGCGCGATGTCGCTCATAAATTACTGTAAAGCAAACGGTGCGGCGGTTTTCCTCGTTGGTCACGTCAACAAGGAGGGCGGAATTTCCGGGCCCAAGATCCTCGAGCATATGGTTGACGCGGTCCTTTACTTTGAGGGCGAGCGCACGGGCTCGTATCGCATTATAAGAGCGATCAAAAACCGCTTTGGCTCGACTAACGAAATCGGTGTTTTTGAGATGGGGGACGCAGGTCTTATTGAAATCCCGAATCCGAGCGAGGTTGTTATGGCAGAGCGCCCGAAGAACACGAGCGGATCTTGTGCGGGATGTGTTATGCAAGGAACAAGACCCATAATCTCTGAGATACAGACACTTGTTGCCAAAAGCGTATATGCAACGGGGAAAAGAACGGCAGACGGCTTTGATTATAACAGAATGTGCCTACTCATTGCAGTGCTTGAGAAACGAATGGGGCTGAAATTCTACGAAAACGACGTATACGTCAACGTAGCGGGCGGAATACAGCTCGACGAGCCCAGTGCGGACCTATCGATAGCTATGGCACTTATCAGCGGCATTACCGACAAGGTGATACCGGACGAGGTCATTGCATTCGGTGAGCTCGGGCTTTCCGGTGAGGTACGCGCGGTGTCGCATATAGAGTACCGTGTGAAAGAGGCGGTGCGCCTCGGCTTTACCAAGATAATTTTACCGAAGAAAAATCTTGCAAAAAATCTGAAGGTCCCTAAGAACGTGGAGCTTTGCGGTGTAGCGAACATCTATCAGGTTCTGCCGCATATGCGAGCAAAGGACTCATCAAGCGACTAAATTAACCAAAATATGCGGAAAACGCAGATGCTTTTGTGACTCTTGCACAAAACGTATCTGCGTTTTTCTACATTGTATAAGCATATTCTTCAAAGAAAATTCTTGAAATAGAAAATAAAATAGTGTATAATTTAATTAAGGTGTTTTGCGGTGGCACCGCACAGCAGCAATTTTATCTCAAGGAGTATATCTTATGGAAACGGTTTACACCAAAAGTATTCGTAACGTAGCACTGTTAGGTCACAGCGGAGGTGGAAAAACTTCGCTTGCAGAGTCAATGCTTTACATATCCCGCCTTACAGACCGTCTTGGAAACGTGGCAGACGGAAACACTACGTGCGACTACGACCCCGAGGAAATCAAGAGGGGATACTCTATATCGGCAGCGATGGCACCACTGCTTTGGAACGGTGCAAAAATAAATATTCTTGACACGCCCGGCTTCTTTGATTTTGAAGCCGAGGCAAGACAGTGCGTAAGAGCAGCCGATGCCGCTATAATTGTTGTTGACGGCAAGGCGGGCATTGAGGTCGGCACTGAGCTTGCTTGGAAGCTTGCGAATGAGGCGGGCATACCAAAGGCGTTCTTTATCAACCGCTTTGACGATGGCGAGGCAAGATTTTACAAGGTCTTCGGCGCAATTAGAGAAAAGTACGGTCTTAACGTGTGCCCGATACAGATACCAATCATCGACGGCGACACCGTTATAGGCTTTGCAAATCTCGTTGAAATGTGTGTTTACACCTTTGAAAAGACGACCGGTGAATACGTTCGCAGCGCAATACCCGAGAAATTTATGGATGTTTGCGCAGAATATCACGCAATACTTAATGAGGCGATCGCACAGACGAGCGACGAGCTGATGGATAAATTCTTTAATGAGGAGCCTATATCGCGTGAGGAAGCGCTTGAGGCTATCCACCAGGGAATCATAACAGGTGACATCGTTCCCGTATTCTGCGGTGCAGCACTCAAGAATTGGGGAATCAAGACATTCCTTGACACGATTACCGAGTCATTCCCGCGTCCCACAGCACGCAAGGTTGAGCACGTAGTGACCGCCGACGGCGAGATTTCCGAGATGGCTATCGAGCCCGATAGCGCGGATACCTCTCTCTTCGTTTTTAAGACAGTTGCCGACCCGTTCGTAGGTAAAATGTCCTTCTTCAAGGTTATGAACGGTACGCTCAAAAAGGATATGGTGCTTCGCAACACTACTACGGGCGCTACCGAAAAGTTCAACAAGATATTTATTCTTCGCGGTAAAAAGCAGATCGACGTTGACGAGCTTGCCTGCGGCGATATCGGTGTGGTTGCAAAGCTCTCCGCTACCAATACTAACGATACGCTCACAACGCTTGCGGGCGATATCAAGTATGCGCCCGTCAAGTATCCTATGCCTTATATGACGATGGCAATTAAGCCTATGGCAAAAGGAGATGAGGACAGGATTTCCACGGGTATGACAAGGCTTCTCGAGGAAGACCTTACCGTCAAATACACGAACAACTCAGAAACAAAGCAGCTCACAGTTTCTGGCCTTGGCGATATTCATCTTGACATTATCGTATCGAAGCTCAAGAATCGATTTGGAGCAAACGTTGAGCTTACAAAGCCCAAGATTGCTTACCGTGAAACAATCAAGAAAAAGGTTGACGTAGAGGGTAAGCACAAGAAGCAGTCGGGTGGCTCGGGTCAGTACGGTCACGTAAAGATTACCTTCTCGCCCGGCGAGGCAGAGGGGCTCACGTTTACCGAGAGCGTTTTCGGCGGAGCAGTTCCAAAGAACTTCTTCCCGGCGGTAGAGCAGGGGCTTCGTGAGGCTATGCAGAAGGGTGTTCTTGCGGGATATCCTGTAGTACACCTTGCCGCTAATCTGTACGACGGCTCGTATCACGACGTTGACTCTAACGAAATTTCCTTCAAGCTTGCGGCAAATATCGCATATCGCGACGGTCTCCCTCAGGCGCAGCCTGTGCTTCTCGAGCCTGTAGGCGAGCTTAAGGTTTACGTTCCTGAGAACTACGTGGGTGACGTTATGGGTGACCTTAACAAGCGCCGCGGCAGAGTAATGGGCATTGAGCCCACCGCAGACGGCTCTGATACGCAGACGGTTCTTGCCGAGGTTCCTTTCTCCGAGATGACCGATTACGTAATCGCGCTTCGCGCTTCGACGCAGGGCCGCGGTAGATTTGACTTTGATTACATCAGGTACGATGAGGTTCCCGCATCTCTGACAGAAAAGATTGTAGCAGAGGCAAAGAAGGATAACT
>JAZOSP010000070.1:0-1480 GCA_045657165.1 Eubacteriales bacterium | reverse complement strand
TGCACTTGCAAACCTCGTCGCCTGCGGCGAGCTTTCCATTGAATTTGAGGAAAACGACGTCTACGTTGATCTTGTGATGGGAGGTGACGGCAGATGATGAACTACTACGGACTCAATATCCCACTCCGTGCGCTTCTGATGACGCTTTTGTTCGTCTGTGCCAATGCCGCCGTCGTACTCTTTATCAGACTTGTAAAAAGAAAACGACTTCTTCACGCAAAGCTTCTTCTGTCTGTTGTTATGGCAGTAAATACCTTCTTCTGCGTGATGTTCGCAACCGAAGCAAGAGTCACAAAATTCTCCCGTGAATTGCCCGAACTCGTGAAAAATGTGTGCGAAATGCCTATTATCGTTTGCATTTTGCTCCTTCTTGCAAGCTTCGGCTACCTTGTATTCGCATATCTGTCCGACCTCAAATTCAGAAAAACAAACCTCTCCCGTGCATCTATCAAGGAGAGCCTTGACAAGCTACCGACAGGTCTTTGCTTCTATCGAGAAAACGGAAAGACCGTGCTTGTCAACAACACGATAAACAACCTCTGCTTCAAGATCGTGGGCAGAGATCTTCAGAACGCAAAGCTCTTTTGGGAGATACTTTCGGGCGGCGAGGTATTACCCGAAATCGAAAGAATTTCATCAGGTGAGCATCCCTCGTTCCGTCTTCGTGACGGCAGAGTGTGGACGTTCTCACGTGCCGAGCTTGAAGATGTGATACAGCTCGTTGCGGCAGATACCACAGACCTCTCGGACATTAACCAAGAGCTGAAGATCCGTATCGCAGAGCTTGCGCTCATCAACAAGCGACTCCGCGAATACGGCGAAAGGGTTGACGAGCTGACGAGAACAAGGGAGCGCATCGACATCAAGGCGAATATTCACCGCGAGCTCGGTCAGGCGCTTCTGATCACGAGAAGATATCTGATCGATGAATCCGGCGAGGCGGAGGTGCCCGTCGGCATTTGGAAAAAGAACGTTGCCATGCTTGCCTGCGAGGCCGAGAATACCGATGGGGAAACGCCGCTTTCGCAGTTTCTGGAATCGGCGGCGGCATCGGGCGTCAGCGTGGAGCTTTCGGGCGAGTTCCCCGAGGATAAAAATCAAGAGGGGCTCTTTGTGATGGCAGCGATCGAATGTCTTGTCAACGGCGTTCGGCACGCGGATGCCAATACGCTTTTCGTTACGGTGAAGGAGAACGAAACGGAAATATCGGTGACGTATGAGAACGACGGTGCGCTTCCGAAGGGAGAGATCGTCGAGGGGGGCGGTCTTTCCTCTCTCCGCCACCGCGTGAAGCGGCTCAACGGAAAAATGAAGGTCTTTTCCGAGCCGAGATTTTCTCTTGTGATCACGTTACCGAAGGAAAGGAGTGAGGAAGATGGAAAAATCAAATGTTTTGTTGGTTGAGGACGATCCGCTCGCCCGTCAGCTGATCGAAATGTTCATACAAAAGAGCGAGCATTACGTCTTTGCGGGAACGATC
>JAZOSP010000069.1:0-5512 GCA_045657165.1 Eubacteriales bacterium | reverse complement strand
GGGCTGAGTCATTAAGAATTCAGCATTATCAATGCTTTTTGCTTGTAAAAAAGGCGAGAAAATTTTTCTCGCCGAATTCTTAATGTGAAAGCCCCTTTGAGGCTGCTTGATTTTGAGCAGAAATCTCAGTTCTCGTGAACGCAGGCGTAGATAACTACGGTAGAGCGCGAGAACGGAGATAGGATAAAAAACAAAAAATGAGAAAAACCGTAGGTTTTTGTCCTTAGAATCCTCAGCAAAAAGCATAAAGCTTCAGGTAGGGGCTCTTTTTGTGTGCCCCTACCTGTTTTTTGTCCGTTTATGCCTAAATGAAGCAGCACCTTATTATTTCTGAACGAGGTGAACTGCGAAGCCCGAGATTTCGTCCTTGAAATAAGCGAATTTCGGCTTGCCGGTCTTGTCGTCGTAGGTTACGCTCGACTCGTCGAACTCAAAGCCCATTCTCTTGAAATAAGCCATTGCTCTGTCAACGAAGTTGGTGCGGATACCGATGTGGCCACATCTGCCGGGGCCCTTAGCGTGCATAAACTCGAAGGCGTCGCCTGCGAAGGTGGACTTGCTCGTCTCTCTCGTCGTCATACCGAACATAGCCTCAAAGAGCTTTGCGCTGCGGGTTGCCTCCTCCTTGTTTTCGTTGTTTATGCCCATGTGAACGAACTCGAGTCCGAGCATGGTTTTAACTGCGTTCTTGGTGAGGGCGGTAATCTCGTCCCATTTCTTTTCCTTGACAAGCTCATCCTTTACCATAAACGAGCCGCCGCAGGCGATGATCTTGTTAAACTTGAGGTACTCAAGAAGATTGTCTGCGTTGATACCGCCGGTGGGCATAAAGGTAAGGCTTCCGTAGGGGGCTGCCATAGCCTTGAGCATTTTAAGGCCGCCGACCGCCTCTGCGGGGAAGAATTTAACAGTAGTAAGTCCAAGCTCGAGCGCCGCCTCAACGTCAGAGGGGTTAGAGCAGCCGGGGAGCATGGGAACGCCCTTAGAAAGGCAGTAGGAAACTACCTTGGGGTTAAGACCGGGGGAAACGATAAATTTGGAGCCCGCAGCGATTGCCGCATCAACCTGCTCGGTTGTGAGCACTGTGCCTGCGCCGACGAGCATATCGGGATATGCCTCGGTTATGTTCTTGATTGCCTCTGCCGCGCACTTGGTTCTGAAGGTTATTTCGGCTGCAGGAAGACCGCCGTCGATAAGCGCCTTCGCAAGCGGAACTGCATCGTCGGGATTTTCAATCTTGATAACAGGGATAAGACCTATGGAGTAAAGCTCCGAAATCATAGAGTTGTTCATTTTTTCTCTCCTTAAATGTTTTAAGACAATATAATTATACATTATAATATCCGCGGTAGGAATTGTAAAAATTGACATAGGAATTGTAAATATTGACATCGCATTTATCCTCCCTGCCTATTGACAAAGCGAGGATTTTGTAATATAATTATTCTAATAAATTAGAGAGGTTGGCTGCCGTGAAAAAGAAAATTGCCGTTATCAGCGAGGACACATACCTCGTTCAGAAAATACGACTGGCGCTTGGCGAGCGCCACAGTGTCCTGCGAGTTCAGGGCGGCAGGACCGACGAATACGACCTCTGCCTTTTCGATATGCGAGACGGCGGCACGCCCCCCACGGGCTGCCCTGTGATTACTATGTCGCGTGAGGCGGAGGCGGAGCTGAAAATTCCCTTTTCGCGAAGGGCACTTGTCGCCGTTTTAGAGCACGGCGAGAGCGCCGCACCTCTCACGCTCGGCGTGCGGTGCGCTTACCTTCGCGGTGAAAAAATCAGGCTTACGGAGCTTGAGCTCTCCCTGCTCTCCTGCCTTGTCGAGGCGCAGGGTAGCTTTATCTCACGCGAGGAAATTTTAGAGCGTGTATGGCACGGCACGGCAGAGGGCGGCGTCGTAAACGTCTACGTGCATTATCTCCGAGAAAAGCTTGAGGCGGCAGGCGAGAAGGTAATTATTTCCTCGCGCCACCACGGCTACAAAATAGACGAAAAGCTCTTGAGAAAGGGGGACTATTCGGGACCCGTGTCAAATTAACGGCACGGTTTGCCGATACTTTATATGTTAAGAATATTAAGAAGCGCGCTTGGCGCCCCCTATCACGAAAGGATTGCCGAGCTGATTCTTGCGCGCACCGCAATGGGGCAGCGCTCATATCTTATAGTTCCCGAGCAGGAAACGGTGCTTGCCGAGGCGGAGATGTCGAAAATATCACCCGATAGCGCCCCTCTTTATTTTGAGGTGACGAACTTCACGCGTCTTATCAACACCACCTTCCGCGCCCTCGGGGGACTTGCGGGAGAATACTGCGACAGAGGCAAATCATCGCTCATAATGTGGCGAGTGCTGACCGAGCTTTCCCCGACGCTCGGGATTATGAGAGGCAGGCGCGAGGTTAGCGCAGGGCTCGTCGAGTCTATGCTATCGGCAGTAGCAGAGCTTGAGAGCCTCGGAATCGGCGCGGGCGAGCTTTCGCGCGCGTGCGAGGAGAGTGCCGTCGCCTCCGACGCCCGTCTTTCAGAGAAGCTCTCCGATATACTTAAAATCTACGCTCTCTACAAAAGGCTTCTCAGCGAGAGATACGTCGACCCGTCGGGCGACGCAAGTGAGGTTATAAAAAGGCTTAGAGAAAACCCCGATTTTCTTTCCGACACCGAGATTTTCATCGAGGACTTTACCTCATTTACCGAGGCACAGTACGCGCTTATCGGCGAAATTTCTCGCCGCACGGCAGTGACGGTACATCTCCCACTCCCCAAGGCGCGCCCCGACGCCTTCGAATACGAGGAGATACGCAACACTCAAAAGCACATTACCGACGCCGCAAGAAGGTGCGGCGCAGAAATTAAAATATACTCAGAGGACGGGCGCAGTACCGCACCCGAGGCACTCTCGGAGCTTTCGGAGCTGCTATGGCAAACGGCTACCGACCGCAAAATAAGCCCCGTCTCCGACGAGCTGCGCGTGTTCGAGGCGAGCACAACCTTTGAGGAGTGCGACTTTATTGCCGCCGACATACGCTCGCGCGTTATGGCGGGAGCAAAATACTCGGATTTTGCGATAATTATGAGAAGCGCCGATAAATACGACGGGCTCCTCGACACGGCGCTTATGCGCGCAGGGATTCCAACCTTCAGCTCGGAGCGCAAGGGAGTTGACGAATACGAGGCAATAAAGCTCCTCTACACCGCGCTCGCCGTGTGCCAAGGCGGCTTTCGCCGCGATGACGTAATTGCCTATGCAAAGTGCGGTCTTTCGGGCGTTAGTGCCGAGGCGTGTGACGAATTTGAGATGTACGTGGGCCTCTGGCAGATAAACGGCAAAAGATTCACCGACGGCGTTATGTGGAATATGAACCCTCTCGGCTACTCGCCAAGGCGCCCTGCGGGGACTGATGAGAAGCTCCTTCGGATAGCAAAGACACGCGAGGCGATAATAGGCCCGCTTTCGCTGCTTGCCGAAAAGCTTAAGGGGTTATCAACCGTCGGCGAATACGCAAGGGCTCTTTACGGCTTCCTCGCCTCGATTGGGCTTGAGGACTCGCTCCGCAGCCGAGCCGCCTCGCTCGTCTCCTTTGGCGAGGGAGAGGCGGCGGAGGCGACGCTGAGGCTCTGGCGCTTGATTTGCGACGCGCTTGACACCCTTGTCGAGGTAAGCGGTGACACAAGGGCGGATACGGAAAGCTTTCTCGGTCAGCTCAAGGTGCTTCTTTCCTCGATGAGCGTATCGAGAATCCCCTCGTCGGCAGACTCGGTTACCGTGGGAGCCGCAGATATGCTCCGACTCTTTGGCAAGCGGCACGTCTACCTTATCGGCGTGCTTGCGGGCGAGTTCCCTGCTGCCGTGGGGAGCGTGTCATATTTTACCGAGAGAGAAAGAGAGCTTCTGTCCGGGGTCGGAGTTGCTATAGAGCCGAGCCTTGTATCCGACAGCGCAAGAGAGCTTTTCATCTTCACCCGCGCGATTTCCTACGCAAGAGAGAGCCTGACTCTCACCTACGCGCAAACTAATACTCGCTACAAGCGCACCGAGCGAGGCACGCCGATAGACAAAATAATAAAGCTGACGGGCGGCAGAGTGAAGCCGACTAAAATATCGGCTCTGCCTATATCGCGCCGAGTGTACACACCCGAGGCGGCGCTACTCTCGCTCGGCGAATCGGGAGAGGACGAGTCCTCTATAAAAGAGGCCCTTATGAGGGCAGGATACGAACGAGAGCTTTCCGTCTGCGAAGCCCCTGCCGACAATCGGGAGCTGCATCTCGGCGAAAGTGCAAGGCGCGAGGCGTACGGCGGAAAAATTTCGCTGACACAGTCGAGAATAGACAGCTTCGTCGGCTGCCCGTTCGGTTATTTTTGCAAATACACGCTAAAGCTCTCCGAGGACAAGCTTGCAGAGCTTGACGCGCCCGGTATCGGCTCGTTTATTCACGCGATACTTGAAAACTTCTTCCGCAAGCTCGCCGAGGACGGGCGCGGTGCGGGAGATTTGACCGCAGAGGAGCGCGAGGCGCTGACCATGAGTGCCGCGAGAGAGTACGTTACCTCGCTTGGCGAGGACGTCACCGAGGGCAAAGGCAGAGTGAAAATCAAGCTGACAAGGCTTTGCCGCGCGGCACTGCCCGTCGTTGAGGGGCTATGCGAGGAGTTTGCCACATCACGCTTCACCCCTCGCTTCTTTGAGCTTGCAATTCGCGGCGGTGACGGCGAGGGGCCCGCACCCGTGTCGATGAAATGTAAAGGCGGAGATGAAATTTCGGTCTACGGAATTATAGACCGAGTTGACACCTACAAGCGCGGCAGTGACGTCTGCGTCAGGGTTATAGACTACAAGACGGGGGCGAAGGATTTTGACCCCTCCGACCTTGCCGAAGCGAAAAATCTGCAAATGTTCCTATATCTTCGCTCGCTTGCAGAGACCGAAAATCCCGCCTTCCGAAAGAGCATTGGCGTGGGCGAGGGCGGGCGAATTATCCCTGCCGGCGTGATATACGTCAAGACCGCTATCTCCGACGTCAAGGTGGATACGCCGAGCGACGAGGAGGCCGTCCGTGCCGTAAAGCTGGCGCAGGCGAGAGAGGGCATGGTGCTTGACGACCCCGACGTCATAGACGCTATGGGACCTCGCTACACCCCCGTCGGCTCGCCCGACTCCGATGAAATCTCAAAAAGAAAAAAGCACCTTCTCTACACCGAGGATGGTTGGGGAGAGCTTATGAGGACGGTCGAGGACTCGGTTATCCGCGTTGCCGAGGATATAAAGGGCGGAAACATAGGCGCTGTGCCCTCCGAATCGGGCGGCAGAGTACAGTGTGAATTCTGCGAATTCAAGCCTGTCTGCCGCGCGGCTAAAAAGTAACCAAGGGGCTGAGTCATTAAGAATTCAGCATTATCAATGCTTTTTGCTTGTAAAAAAGGCGAGAAAATTTTTCTCGCCGAATTCTTAATGTGAAAGCCCCTTTGAGGCTGCTTGATTTTGAGCAGAAATCTCAGTTCTCGTGAACG
>JAZOSP010000068.1:0-14734 GCA_045657165.1 Eubacteriales bacterium | reverse complement strand
ATCTCGAATTTTTACCTCGCATCTCACAAAATTCGCTCTCTCGAAAATTCGTAGAACTCTGTGCCTTAATTTTTAGTTGATTTTGGTGCTTGGCTCTCGCAGCCAAGTGTGGACTTTGCAAGAGAGATAAGTGCCGAAAGCACTGAAAATTAAGAGCACAGAGCGTGTTCGGATTATTTACTCTTGCCTAAGGTGGAAATTACTCTGCTGCCTCTACGGCTTCCTCAGCTACAGCCTCGGTCTCCTCTGCTACGGGAGCCTCCTCCTGTACGCCGCCGTGAGCCTCGATAACTGCGTTTGCAAGCGCGCCTGCGATAAGCTTGATAGCGCGGATAGCGTCGTCGTTACCGGGAATGATGTAGTCTGCGTCGTCGGGGTCGCAGTTGGTGTCAACGATAGCAACAACGGGAATGCCGAGCTTCTTTGCTTCCTTAACGGCATTTGCCTCCTTGCGAGTGTCAACAACGAATACGCAAGAGGGGAGAGTGTCCATGTCCTTGATACCGCCGTAAGACTTCTCAAGGTCCTCGATTTCTTTCATCTTCTTTGCAACTTCCTTCTTGGGAAGAAGGTCGAAGGTGCCGTCAGCCTGCATTTTCTCAAGGTCCTTAAGACGCTTGATGGACTTGCGGATAGTGCCGTAGTTGGTGAGCATACCACCGGGCCAACGAACGTTTACGTAGTACATTCCGCATCTCTGTGCCTCTTCCTTAACGGTCTCGGCTGCCTGCTTCTTAGTACCTACGAAGAGAACGGTGCCGCCCTCCTGTGCGAGCTCGGAGATGTAGTTGTACGCCTCCTCAAACTTCTTAACGGTCTTCTGAAGGTCAACGATGTGAATACCGTTTCTCTGGGTGAAGATGTACTCTGCCATCTTCGGATTCCACTTCTTGGTCGGGTGACCGAAGTGAACGCCTGCTTCAAGCAGCTGCTTGATGGTGATTTCGAACATTTTAATGTTCCTCCTTGGTTTTTCCGCCATAGCGACATAATACTGCGACGCGTAGTACGCGCACCGGCAGTAACCTCGCCGCTATGTGTGTTTTTTATTACTGCCTTACGGACAGCCTTAATATAATAACATATATTAATATGAAAATCAACAGTGAAGCAAAAAATATGACAAAGTTTACAAAAAATTCATATTTTGTCCTTCTACTTGAAAAGCACCGTAGTTTATGCTACAATGTTTATATGCCGTATTTGGCAGGAAGGACTGAATGAAATGGAACGAAGCTTCAAAAAAAGTATGGCAGGCTGCTTTTGGGTTTACCTGCTTCTCAACCTCGTGCTTTTTTTACTGTTTTACATACCGAATTACATAATTGAGGACTATGCTTATATCGTCGGTGATTTTGAATACGTGCGACTCTTTTTCTCTATGCTCCTCGAGTTCTTAATAGGCGTATCCGGGGCTGTGGTGCTGTACGTAATTTTACTGAGAACGGGCGGTGTCACCCTCTCACGCGTTCTACCAGGGAGTGCTGTCATCGCGGCGGCTACGTTCATAAACAGTCTGCCTTATTACTACCTTTACTTTTTGGCGTATGGCTACGACTCAATAGACGGTATCCCACTTTATACACTATCTGCTCTTCTTTCGGTGATTTTCGAATGGATAAAGCTGCTGCTTCTCTTCTCTCTTTGCTATTTTGTATCAAGGCGTCACATTATGAAGGAGCTGACGCTCACGTTGCCGAAAAACCAGCAAAAGAAAGTTCCAAAAAAAGTAAAACGCGAGCTTCACCTCGCGGCAGACAGTCGGCTTTCCGATGAGCTCGCTGAGGGTGGCATGTTCAATTTTGACTCTCCGATAACACTCGGCATTCTGCTCGCCTCTGCCGGTCAGTTCGTTTACGCATTCGCGGTGGAGCTTAAAAACGCTGTGGAGTACCTCACCGAATTTGCGGGAAATTACCGCACGAGTGAGATAATTTACATGACGTGGAGCTTTATTTTCATTCTCGTCGAGCTTGCAGTCTGCCACGCTCTTTGCCACGCACTAAAAAATTTCCTTGCTAAAAAGCTCAAATAAACAGAGCCGCACCTTAGGCTAAGGTGCGGCTCTGTTTATTGCTGCGCTCGCGGGCTTTTTTCAACGAGGAAAAAGTACGGCGACGTTGGAGAGTTAAGTATCCTAAACTCCGAGGCGCAAATTCTAAAGCGAGAGAGGGTAGCAAAATACTCGCGAAGCATATCTCCCTCGAGTGCCCCCTCCTCGTGTCCCGGGTAAATTGCGATTATGAGGACTCCGTCGGGTGCGAGCAGCTCTATTGCCGCCTCGACTGCAGGCATGGTGGTGCTTCGCATTGTGGTCAGCCCCTTTTTTCCGCTGCGCGGCATATAGCCGAGATTAAACATTCCAGCCTTTATCGGTTCTTTAACGAACTCCTTGACTCTATGGTGCGAGGCGCATATCAGCGTGTAGTTTTCGGGGGCACCACAGCGCACGAGGTGCTCACGCGTTGATACGAGCGCCTCCTCTTGAATATCGAAGGCGTAAACTCTGCCCGACGCACCGACCGTTTTTGAGAGAAAGAGGGTGTCGTTTCCGTTACCCATTGTAAAATCGACGGCAACCTCGCCCTCCCTTAGGTGCTCGAGAACGAAATGCTTATGAAGTCCTACAAGATCGACCATTAAAAGCTCCTTTTTTCGACACGGGTCACGCCTTCTCTTTCATTTTCTCGATTTCATCGGACGAGGCGGGCTTGACGAATGCCGTATAATTGGTTTTATAAATTACGTACCCGGGCTTTGCACCCGAGGGCTTTTTTATATTTTTAACTGCGGTGTAGTCAACTGCGACAAGGTCGCCCGTCGCCTTTGAAAAATGCGCGGCAGCTGCTGCCGCCTCGGTATAATCGACCTCTGAAGGCTCTCTGCCCTCGGTGACGAGGATAACGTGCGAGCCCGGGATATCCTTGGTGTGAAACCAGATATCCCCCTTGTCAGCCGTGCGCATGGTCAGCCTGTCGTTTTGGAGATTATTCCTCCCGACAAGGAGCGTGTAGCCACCGCTTGTCACAAGACGGGTGGGATTTGATTTGATTTCCTTTTTGGGCTTGTAGCCGCGAAGCCTTGAGGCATAGCCGCTGCGGTATAGCTCGTCGCGAATTTCCGTTAGGTCGTCCTCACACTCGGCGCGCGCAATCGATTCGCTGACCGATTCAAGGTAAATAAGCTCCGCCTCCCAGAGCTTTATCTGCTCTGCGAGCACCTGACGAGCCGTTTTTGCCTTGTTATAAAGCTTATACATTCTCTGCGCATTTGCTGAAGGTGTAAGGCGCGCATCAAGCGGAATCTCGACCTCGGGGCAGTCATCACTGTAATAATCGGTTGCGGTAAAGCTGTCCATACCGCGCGAGAGCCTATAAAGGTTTGCGGTTATAAGGTCACCGCGCCTCTTATATTCCTCGCCGCGCTCACTGTCAAGAAGTGCCTCGCGCTGAATCGCGAGCTTGCGCTCGGTGCGTGAGATTGCCGAGGACACGAGCCTGATGATATCCCTTGCGCGCTGATTTATGCGCTCTATTCGGTCCTTTTCGGCAAAGTAGCAGTCAAAAAGCTCGGAGAGCCTATCGAAATGCTTGACGGTAACGCCATCACCAAGATAAGTTATGTCCATATAGGAGTAGTCAACAGGCTTACCGCCCTCGCCTATCGCAACGGTCGGAAGATAATGACCGTCAATTAAGAGTTTTTGCCACTCCTCGAATACCGAATAGAATTTACCCGTGTCGATATCGCAAAGGGGCGTGTCAATATTTCCGCTTGCGCGGTATACAAGCTCGTGGGCTATCTGCGTGGCAATGCCCGAGTAGGTTGAGGTTATAAATTTTTCACCGCTTTTCTCGGGAGAAAAGGCGGAGAGCTTCTCTCTGAAGAGCGCCTCGTCAATAACGAGCGGCGAGAGCTTATCCGGCTTTGCGGGAATCTGATACTTCAGCCCCGGAAGCACCTGCCTTACGGTGCTCGCGGCAAAATCTATGATTTTTATGGCTGCAAGGATTTTGGAGTCCAAATCGAGAATTATGAGATTTGGATACTTACCCATTATCTCGCAGACTATTTTCTTAGTAACCTTAAAGCCCATCTCGTCGTAGCAGGAGACGGTGAGCTCGGCAATCCTGTCAAAGCCCGGCTGGTCTACCGATATAATTTTTGCTCCTACGAAATACTTACGAAGCAGCATACAGAACATAGGAGCCTTAAGAGGGTTCTCCTTTGCTCTGTCCGAGAGCTGAAGGCGCGGCGCGTTAGGTCCGACGTTGAATACGAGTCGGCGCGAGGATTTGCCGTAGTGTATCACCATATCTATCTCATCATTTTGCGGCTGCAGCACCTTTTCGATTTTTGCCTCGGGAAACTCCGAGGTAAGCTCTCCGAGCACCGCACGCATCATGCACGCGTCAAACGCCATATCCGTCTCCTATCCGCCACACAGCGAGCATATTTTTAGAGAACAAAAGCTCCCTATGCCATAATATTTTAGCATAGGGAGAAAAATTAGTCAAGTATAAGAGAAAAAATCAAGGGGAGATGAGAGTAAGCGTCTCTTCAATCCTCACGCCGACGTAAAGCTCACCGCCATCGTATAAGAAGCTATGCTCGCCGTCGTCGGTGAAAATCTGCACACAGCCGTCTGAGCGCTCGCCCTGACAAAGCCTTGTCGCAACGGCAGCCACGGCAAGCTCCTCGGGGCCTATCTCCTCCCACGGGGAATAACACTTTATCCTGTACCCACGCTCGCCGAGCGAATAAGCGCAAACGCACAAAACCCTCTCGGAGCAAAGCGAAAGAGAGAGCGCGCGGAGCAGCCAGCCGTCAACGCACTCCGAATCGGCTACCTCAAAAATTCTTATGTTACCGTCCGCGGCTTCATCATAGAACGAATCGACACAAATCTTCACATCTCCGACAAAAATCGGCTTATTTGAATATATTAGTTTACATTTTCGCAATTTTGCATAGCATTTCCCGTCATTTTCGGGTCTTAACGCCTTTACCGTTCCGACAGGGGTTTCAAATTCAACATCCATAAGAGGCAAGCCGCGAACTAGGGTTAAAAACGCCGTAGCCGCTATTGTGGGAGCCGTATAGCTTATGCGCTCCGTGCCGCGTGAGGTTAGCGAGATCAAGCGGAAATCCTGCGAGAACGACGGGAGGATAAAAACGGCGGAGGCGCCGCCCCGAGTATCTATAAGCTCTCGCGTGTCGGGTGGCAGCTCGGGCAGGGAGAAAACGTCAAGGTACTCACCGAGCACCTTTATGCGCGAAAAAATAATAACAGGTCACCTCGCAATACAACAACCTGTTATTATTATATATTTTCATTTTAATTTCGTCACCGAGGAAAGAAGCACTTCCCTTTCGTTTGAAAGCTCGCCGCGCGCAACGGCAAGAAGGGTACTCTCAAGCACCTCACCGACCGCCCTGCCGCGATAGCCAAGCGCGGTCAGCTCATCTCCGCTTATAGCAAGGTCGGATATTCTGTACGGGATACCGCGCGCAAGCTCCTCTCGAAGGCTCTCTACGTCAGAGGGCTCTCTGAGACTGAGGAGGCACTCGAGTCTTATGAGTCCCTCTGCCATTTCCGCGTCACCTATCGCGACCAGCAAAAGATGTCGCCCTCTCTCCGTTGCCGTATCGTATTTTCCGACCGACTGAAGAAGCATTCTCCCCTCCGTGCGCGTGCGCTTATCGGTTTTGAGCCGCCGCATTGCCGCCTCAAAGGCTTCTGCCGCACCCTTGCCAAGGGAGAGGTAAAATAATGCTAACTGCCGCGTGGTGAAATCAGAAGACATAAAGCGCGCCTCATCAGGCAAGCGAGGCATACCTATCTCGGGCAAAATAAGCCCTATTATATCCGAAAACTCCGAAAGTGCACGATAAGCAAATTCGCCCGACAAAAGCTTTTTCCACTCAGTGTATATTCGCTCCTCGGAAACTCTGGATAAAAGCTGTGCCGTCTCGCTCATGGCGCGCCTTGTCTGGGGCTCAACGGAGAAGCCGAGCACTGCCGAAAAACGCGCGCCGCGCAAAATACGCAGTGCATCCTCGGTAAAGCGCAGCCTCGGCTCGCCGACGGCGCGTATTACGCCTCTCCTTATATCCTCGCTGCCGAAAAACGGGTCGGTAAAGCCCCTTACGGGGTTATAGCTTATAGCGTTCATTGTAAAATCGCGCCTTGCAAGGTCCTCGGCAAGCGAGTCGGTAAAGCTCACCGACTCGGGATGGCGCGAGTCCTTATATTCCCCGTCAACGCGATAGGTGGTTATCTCGTATCCGACGCCTCCAAGAACCACCGTGACCGTTCCGTGCTTTATGCCCGTATCAACGGTGCGAAAATCCGAGAATATCTCCTTGACCTTATCGGGCGTGGCGCTCGTGGTTATATCGTAATCCAGAGGGCGCTTGCCGAGCAAAAAATCGCGCACGGGTCCGCCGACAACGTCGGCAAGGTAGCCGTGTGACTCAATTTTTTCAATTATGTATTCAACGTCGCGCGGTAATTTTATCTGCATAACGCACTCCTTTTATATCTATAAGCCTATTTTATCACAAAACGGACGCGTTTTCAATAATTTCCTGCGTTTTTGTCAATTTATTGAAAATTGCTTGAAATAAACCGAATTTCATGATAGAATATTTGCAGCTTTCAAAATCTCAAGGTGAGGCAATATGAGCACCAAAGAAAGACTTAAGGAATTGAAATTGCCCGACCCTCTCGTTACAAAGGGCGGAAAACGGGTCAGAACAAGGGACGAATTTTGGGCAAGGCGCGAGGAAATCAAGCGGCTTCTCTCAGACGAAATATACGGTAAAATTCCCGCCCCGCCCGACCACCTCGAGGTAACCGTATCCTCGGTTGACCGCAGCTTCGCTGCCGGAAAAGCACCGAAATACGAGCTATCCTTTGAGGCGACCTTCGGTACGGAAAGTGTAAAATTTAACGTCACCTCAGTCGTTCCGAATACCGACGGCACTCCGCCGACGGTGATTTACATAAGCGACTCAGAGAATATCCCCAACCGTTTTCTACCGATAGAGGAAATCACCGACAGAGGCTATGCCGTATTCACGGTATACTTTGAGAATATCACCCCTCTTGGCGACGGCAAGCACTTCTCCGACGGCCTTGCAAGATACCTCTCGCCCGGGCGGCGAAGCGCGACCTCTACAGGCAAGCTCGCTATGTGGGCGTGGGCGGCGATGAGAGTTATGGACTACGTTACAAATCAGGGCTGCATTGATAAGGGCAACGTCGCTGTCGCAGGTCACGGCATTTTCGGTATCTCCGCGCTCATAGCAGGCGGCTTTGACGAGCGCTTCAAATACGTTATAGCAAACTGTGCGGGGCTTCTTGGCAGCTCGCTCTCGCGCGGAAAGCGCGGAGACTCTCCCGAGAGCCTCACCGAGAAAGCTCCCGAGCTGTTTTGTAAGCGCTTTATAAACAACCAAGCGCCGTTTGAGAGTCGAAAATACGACCAGAATTTTCTTCTTTTCCTCTCTCTCGACCGTCATCTTCTCATAGGATGTGCCGAGTGCGACCTTGTCGGCGACCCACAAAACGAATTTTTGGCGCTTGCCTCCCTTGCCGATACCATATCTATAATAAACGGCGAGTGTACACTGCTTGAGCGTCCTATGCCGCAGGCAGGCGAAATTATAACCGACGGTAGAATTTGCTATCATCTTCGCCACGGCAGAAGATATTTCAGTCGCGACGATTGGAACATTTATCTCGATTACATAGATAAAAATCTATAAAATTTGCCGAATATGTAACTTCAACTTTACATATTCGGCATTTTTATTTGAACCTTCTCGCGTACCCGCACCTTTTGCAAAGCTCCTCAACGGCGACTCTCGTATCAAAGCCGCGGCACATTGACACTGCCCTGTCCGACGAAAGAATTTCAGTAAGTGGCGTATCAAAGACGTTGCCGAGATTTATAGTCCCCTCTCTGTCAAGGCAGCAGGGCACGACGGTGCCGTCGGACAGTATGCCGAAATGGTCACGAAGCCCATAGCAAAAGACCTCGTCGCCAAGGTAATCAGCCTCAGCGTCCGGCCAAGCGAAGCGCTCGCCGTATTCGAGATGAAGCCTATGGCGTATTCTTGCGCCGCGCGCACCCTCCTGCCACTCGTCCGAAAAGCGCTCGTGCAGTATTTTCAGCGTTTCCCTGTTCCTGCCGCCGTCGTGCCCGAGATTCCAAAGCCTTATAACCGTGAGAATCCCTGCCGCCGACGCCTTATCGGCAAAGTCAACAACCGAGCGCACGTAGTCGAGCTGCTCCTGATAAGTGCCCTCCTCAAAGCTGTGCACCGACAGATTAACCTTGTATACTCCCGATTCTATCAGCGCGTCGCCGCGCTCTCTAAGGAGCGTACCGTTAGTCGTTATCGCGCACTTGATTCCGCGCTCCGAGGCAATCCTTATAAGCTGCGGGAGCTCGGGGTGCAAAAGCGGCTCTCCCATCACGTGAAAATACACGTACTCGGTAAGCCCCGAAAGCTCCGAAATAATATGCGACATCTCCTCGCAGGACATAAATTTCGGCGCACGGGTCGTGCCCGGGCAAAAGGAGCAGTCACGATTACAAACGTTAGTAATCTCCACGTACGCGCGGCTGTACGGGAGTCCTTTACCTTGCGAGGTCAAATTTGTTACACTCCTTTAGCTCAAGCATATCTACGATTTTGTTGAAATTAGCAACAGCACCGTCCATATCGTCGGGGTGGTGTGCGTCACTGCCGAAATAGAATTTAGCTCCGCACGCCCTTGCTATTCTGTAAGGACGAAGCACTCGCTCGACGTCGCACGTATCGTACGAATCAAGACGGAAATTCAGCTCGATTCCCACACCGAGCCTCGCGGCACGGCTGAAAATGCGAAGAAACTCAGAGTCGGGTATCATATCGAGCACTGCCATATGGTCACCCCACGTTTTATTCGATATGAGAAAATGCGTGAGGTGGGCAATTCCCGTCTTGTAAAACGGTAAATCCATATCGAGCACGGCGTCAAGCCTGTCAACGTACCTTGCGGCGCGGGTCGCGTTGCGCGAGGCATCCTCCTCGCTTATTGTGAAGCCGCGCATTTGCAGGTGAGTTGTGGAAACGACTACAAAATCAAAATCGTCGAATCGCTCGCGGGTCATACCGAGGCGCAGGTGCCTGTCAAGCTCTGCCTCGCAGCCAAAGAGCAGCTTTACCTCAGGGTCCTGCGGCAGAGGGAGAGATTTGCTTATTTTTGAAAAGCTCTGCTTTTTATACCACGGCGACGCGCCCGGCACGTCCTCGTCCCAGAAATGGTCGGTAATACAAACCCTCTTTAGCCCGTAAGACTTCGCGTAGCTAAGAATTTTCTCGGGGGTTTCGGCCTCATCGCCAGAGCACGGCGACAGGTAGGAATGTATATGTAAATCGTGGTCGACAATATATCTCATTGTCACCCTCCTTCTCGGGTTATCAAAAGTATTATAACAGATTCCGCGCAAAAAGTAAACAACTTTTTGTCTGCACCTTGACAAATTCCACACTTTATCGTATAATCTTACTTAAAAAGTCAGCTATGAGGTATAACTATGCGTATAAGAAGGGCGACGGCAGACGACGTCACGGCAGCCGAGGCGATATACGAAGCTGCACGCGCTTATATGAAGGCGGCAGGCAACCCCGACCAGTGGCGCGACGGATATCCCGGACGCACGGAAATTTTGTCGGATATAGCGTCGGGCACGGGCTACGTATGCGAGGCAGACGGCGAGGTTGTCGCTGTATTCTACTTCAAGATAGGCGATGACCCGACCTACCTGAAAATTTACGACGGTGAATGGAAAAACAGCGAGCCTTATGCGGTAATACACCGTATAGCGGTTAAGCACCACGGGCAAGGAATCGTTGATTTTTGCTTCTCCGAGTGCTTTAAGACGTATCCAAATCTCAAAATTGACACACATAAGGACAATATTCCAATGCAACGCGCGCTTCGCCGCGCAGGCTTCGAGAGGTGCGGAACCGTATATCTCGAGTCGGGCGAGGAGCGAATTGCATTTCAGAAGACAAACTGCAAAGGGGGACAGAGCGTATGAAAATCGTGCTTGAAAATTTAACGAAGGTTTTCCCGCCGAGGGGCAAGGGGCAGGAGGGCGTGAGAGCCGTTGACGGCTTCAGCTATGAAATTGCCGACGGCTCGCTCGTCGGTCTTCTCGGCCCGTCGGGCTGCGGAAAGAGCACTACCCTTAATATGATATGCGGTCTTGAGCGACCGACCGACGGCAAAATATTCTTCGGCGATGACGACGTGACGAATGTCGAGCCCGAGCACAGAGGCGTTGGAATGGTTTTCCAAAACTACGCCCTCTATCCTCACCTCACGGTGCTCGGCAATATAGTTTTCCCTCTTGAAAACAGGCGCGGTAAGGACAGGCTCACAAAGGATGAAATGCGCGCGCGTGCCGTCGCGGCGGCAAGGCTCGTTCAGATAGAGGGGCTGCTTGAGCGGCGTCCGTCGGAGCTGTCGGGCGGTCAGCAGCAGCGAGTTGCGATAGCAAGAGCGCTCGTAAAGGAGCCGCGCGTACTACTGCTTGACGAGCCACTCTCCAACCTCGACGCAAGGCTTCGCCTGCAAACGCGCGAGGAGATACGCAGAATACAGAGAGAAACAGGTATAACCACCGTCTTCGTCACCCACGACCAAGAGGAGGCGATGAGCATATCCGATGTGATAGTCGTTATGCGCGACGGCGTGGTACAGCAAATCGGCGCGCCCCGCGAGGTTTACCACGACCCCTGCAATCTTTTCGTTGCCAAATTCCTCGGCACGCCCCCCATCAACGTTATGGTTGGCAGTGCTTCGGGCGGCAGACTTTATATCGGCGATGAGGCTGTCCTTTCAGCCCCCGACGTTCAGGACGGTGAGTATCTCGTCGGCATACGCCCCGAGGGCTTTGTTCCCTGCGAGCGTGGCGCGCTCGGCACGGCTATTTTGCGCGTTGAGGTTATGGGCAGAGATATCAGCGTGGTGTCAACTCACCCTGCTATGACGGGCGAGAGCATACGCTCGATTGTTGACTCCGACAGCACGGTGGGTAACGGTGAGTCCGTGCGCTTTAACCTCAAGCCCGGCAAGGTTCTCCTCTTTGACAGCTCAAGTAAAAAGAGAGTCCCCGCAAGCCTTTCTGCACTCACGGAGGCATAACCCGATGAAACAAAACAATCTCAAGGCGTGGCTCTATCTTTTGCCCGCTCTATGCTTTATCGGCGTGTTTATGGTCTATCCTCTCATTGACGTGTTTATCTACTCCTTTGAGGAGGGCTATAATTCTGCCTCGCAAACCCTTTTCGGCGTAGGCTTTTACAATTATTCCTACGTGCTTCACGACCCCTATTTCATCGCCGCGATAAAGAACACTCTTATACTCGTTTTCATAACCGTTCCGCTTTCTACGGGGCTTGCTCTCCTTATTTCTATGGGGCTTGCCTCGATAAAGCCCCTGCGCAACCTTTTCCAGACGGTTTATTTTCTCCCATACGTTACGAACACGCTTGCCGTAGGACTCGTGTTTATGATACTCTTTAAGCCCACGCCCTACTCCGACGGTCTTGTCAATATGATTATAGGCTGGTTCGGCGCCGGTCCTATCGACTTTATTGACGGCCCGTACTGGGCGAAGATGTTCGTGCTCTGCTTCTATACCATCTGGGTGGTTATGCCCTTCAAGATACTCGTGCTTACGAGTGCGCTCGCCTCGGTGAAGAAGGACTATTATAACGCCGCGAAAATCGACGGCACGTCCCCCGCGAGAATTTTTACAAAAATCACGCTGCCCATGATATCGCCGACGCTATTTTACCTTATAATAACCGGCTTTATAGGCGCTTTCAAGGCGTACAGCGACGCCGTGGCTCTCTTTGGCACTAACCTCAACGCCGCGGAGATGAACACTATTGTCGGCTACGTTTACGATATGCTCTACGGCGACGGCGGCGGCTATCCGTCCTACGCCTCTGCGGCGGCTATTATTCTGTTCGTCATTGTTCTGACAATTACGTGCATAAACCTGATAGTCAGCAGAAAGCACGTTCACTACTCGTAAGGAGGGCCGATATGACGACAAAAAATACTAAAAAAACCGTCGTAAAATGCGTAATTTACGCGCTCCTCGGCTTTTGGGCAGTGATGGTAATTTTCCCCTTTTACTGGATGCTTCTTACCTCGGTTAAGGCGTACGGCGACTACAACGCCGAGTTTATACCGCAGTTTATCGCAACGAACCCGACGCTTGAAAATTTCGTAGAGGCGTTCACTGCGGTGCCGCTTGCGAGCTATTTTCTCAACACTATCATCTTCACGGTTGCAACGACGGCTCTTATGCTTGCCGTTATCATCCCCGCGGCGTTCGCGTTCTCAAGGCTCAATTTCCGCGGCAAGGATATAGTTTTCACGCTGCTGCTTGCCTTGATGATGATACCGAACGAGCTGGTTATCATCACGAATTTCGTCACTATAACCTCGCTCGACCTAAGAAACACCTTTACGGGTCTGATTCTTCCATCGGTAACGTCTATCTTTTACATTTATCTTCTTAAGGAGAACTTCTCACAGGTGCCAAGCGAGCTTTACTATGCAGCAAAGGTTGACGGCACCTCGGACTTTAAGTATATGCTCAAGGTAATGGTGCCTATTTGCAGCCCGACGGTCGTGACGGTCACAATACTCAAGGTTATCGAGTGCTGGAACTCGTACGTTTGGCCGAGGCTTATCACCGACAACGAGCTTTACTACCTCGTATCAAACGGTATTCAGGAAATACGTGAAAACGGCTTCGGCCGCGAAAACATTCCCGCTATGATGGCGGCGGTGGTCGCAATATCGCTGCCTCTTATAGTTCTCTTTATCATATTCCGAGGCAGGATTATGGCGGGAGTTGCGAGAGGAGGTACGAAGGGATGAAAAAGCTCAAGAAAATCCTCGTATTTACGCTCACGCTCGTGCTCCTTTTCTCTCTTTTCTCCTGCCACGGCTCACGCATGATACCGAAGTTTGAAATGCCCGAGAGCTTTGATACGGAAAAAACCTATGAAATAACCTTCTGGGCAAAGAATGACAGCAATCAAACGCAGGTTAATATTTATAACGAGGCGATAGAGAGCTTTGAGGAGCTTTACCCGAACATTAACGTGACTATAAAGCGTTACAGCGATTACGGGAAAATATATAACGACGTAATCACAAACATTCAGACAGGCACGACTCCCAACGTATGCATTACCTACCCCGACCATATAGCAACCTATATGACAGGCACGAACGTCATGGTGCCGCTCGACGAGCTTATGAGCGACGACAAGTACGGACTTGGAGGGAGCGAGCTTCGATTTGACGGTGTAAGTGAGGACGAGATAATCGACAAGTTCCTCACGGAATGTAAAATCGGTGACACCTACTACGCCCTGCCATTTATGCGCTCTACAGAGGCGTGCTACGTCAACAAGACCTACGTTGAGGCGCTTGGCTTCACGCTTCCCGAGGTTCTCACGTGGGATTTCATATTTGAGGTTGCTCGCGCGGCTATGGAGAAGGACTCTGACGGCAACTACAAGATTAACGGTCAGAAAACCTTAATTCCCATAATCTACAAGTCCACCGACAATATGATGATTCAGGCACTCCGCCAGAAGAACGCGGAATAT
This sequence comes from Eubacteriales bacterium, assembly GCA_045657165.1. Lineage (GTDB taxonomy): Bacteria > Bacillota > Clostridia > Oscillospirales > CAG-272 > UBA1740. Next base: position 1,030 of record JAZOSP010000068.1, on the reverse strand, counting down.
TCAAACGCCTCGGGCGAGATACTCATCTTCAACGACACGACAAAGGAGATTCTCTACGACGTGCGCGACGCCGTCGCGGATGAAATATTCTCGACCTTTAAGATTTCAAGCTACCCCGGAAACTTCTTCAACGCAGGTCAGTGCCTTTTCGCAATAGACTCGACTGCAGGCGCAACCTGGATAGGTGCCGAGGCACCGCTTATTGATATTCCTGAGGATAAGCTCGTGGAATTTGAGACCGAGGTTATGGCAGTACCGCAGTATAACGAGGAAAATATTGCTATGATATCGCAGGGTCCGTCTGTGTGTGTCTTCAACAAGGACGACCCCGGCGAGGTGCTTGCCTCATGGCTGTTCGCGCAGTATCTCCTGACTAACACCGTTCAGATTGAATTTGCAAAGACCGAGGGCTACGTTCCCGTAACCTCAAGGGCACAGACCGACGACGCGTACACAGATTATCTTTCCCGTGCAGGCGAGGACAACGAGGAATATTACGACGTGAAAATCGCCGCCTCGAGGCTGCTTCTTGACAACATGGACAAGACCTTCGTTACCCCCGTTTTCAACGGCTCGACCTCGCTCCGAAACGCGGCGGGTCAGCTTATCGAGGAGGTTGCAAAGGCACAAAGGCGCGGAAAGACGGTAGACGACGATTTCATCACCGAGCTGTACGGAGAGGTTACCTCGCTTTACAGGCTCGACAGTCTGAGTATCTCCTCCGATACGTCAGCTGACAAGCAGCCTCTCGGCGAGCTACCCACGGAAGCTGTGGTCTTGCTATCGGTAATTGGTGCAATTTGGCTATGTATAGGAGCTTATTATATCATTTTCCTTATTAAAAAAGGAAAAAAATAGGTGAAGATATTGACTTATCGACATTTTCGTGTATAATTAATTGTGTGTTAAAAACACCTAAACAAAGGAGAATAAAAAAATGAAAAAAGTATTGGCATTGGTTTTGACGCTTGCTATCGCGACTCTCGCGCTTGCAGGCTGTGGCTTCGACCCCTCAGTTAAGTCCGAGGGC